>JAQBHE010000572.1:0-6267 GCA_032128015.1 Holophagae bacterium | reverse complement strand
CTCGCCGCTGGGCCGGGGCAGGCGAGGATGACCGCTCGCGACTCGATCGCGGGTCGATGCTCGAGCTCGAGTCGGAAGAGCTTTGCTGTGCGGTCGAAGAGGATGCGCTGGACTTTCGTGTCGGTCTCGAGAGCGGCGGGGTCGAGGCTTTCGGCCAGCCGCTCGACCAACCGGCCCATGCCGGCGGCCAGCGCGACCTGAGCCGGCGGCGGTGGGCTGCCGGCGCGGCCGCGCGCAGCGACCTTCAGTGCCTGCAGTGTGCCGCGAGTCACGCTGCCCCAGCGGCTCTCGAACTCGCGCAGACGGGGCGCGGTGAGCGCGACGCTGAGCCCTGCGGCGTCGGCGCAAAACAGGCCGCCGACGATCGGCTCGACCACCCGCTCGAACGCCTCGCGGCCGAAACGACGGGTGATGAACTCACCGAGGGCCTCGTCGTCGTCTTGGATGTCTCCGACGGCGGTCCGCGGTCGACGAAAGCGCTCGGCCAAGAGCGCCGCCTTGCCGCGGGCCGAGAACAGAGACGAGCCGAGAACCGGCCGAGCGCGGGTCGGTACCACCATCTGCAACCCCTCGGGCAACGGTCGCAGCCGGCCACGGTGGACGATCGAAGTGGCGGCGGCGGTGGTGGCGCGTGGTGCGACCAGCTCGCGGTCGATCCCGAGCTCGCGGCACAGCTCGAGTCCGGTGGGCTTTTGGGTGACCAGGCTGTCCGGTCCGGCTTCGATCAGAAAAGAGTCTTGGTGCAACGTCTCGATTCGACCGCCGAGCCGCGACTCGGCCTCGAGCACCAGGTAGGGACGGCCGTGGCCTGCCTCGGCGCCGCGCTGGTCGAGCCGGTGAGCGGCGCTGAGGCCGCTGATCCCGCCGCCGATGATCGCGACGCCGACCCGACGCTCGTCATCCGGGCGCAACGGCTGGCCACTCACAGCCAGGCCGTGGCATCGCGGGCGATCGCGACCACCGCGTCGGCCCAGAGGTCCTCGGCGTTCGGCGACGGCGCCAGGGCCAAGGTGTCACCGCCGGCTTCCCGCCACTGCGCGACCGCGCGCAGGCCGAGCTCCTCGAGGGTCTCCAGGCAATCCGTGGCGAACGAGCTCCAGATCACCGCGTTCTTGATCCCACTCTTCGCCGCGGCTTCGAGCTCACTATCGGTGTAGGGACGGATCCACGGAGTCCGACCGAGGCGCGACTGGAAGCACACCACGCGTTGCGCCGCGGGCACTCCGAGACGCTCGCCGAGTAGCCGTGCAGTGGCGTGGCACTGGGCGCGGTAGCAGTGGCGGTTGCCGCCGTCGAGCGCGGCGCAGCAGTCGGCGTCGGTGAGACATCGCCCGTCCGGCGTGGTGCGCCGGACATGGCGCTCGGGGACGCCGTGGAACGAGAAGAAGACCCTTTCGGGCCGGACTCGCTCGAGAACCGGACGTGCGAGCTGCGCCCGCGCATCCAGGTACGCCGGGTGGTCGTAGAACGGCGGCACCACCGCGAGGTAGGGGACGTCCCACGACGCGGCCGCTCGAAGCGAGACTTCGGCGAGCGCGCTCGAGGTCGCCGAGGCGGTGTCCTGGGCGTAGAGCGGCATCACGACGATGCGCCGGCAGCCTCGGGCGCCGAGACGCTCGAGCGCGCTCGCGATCGACGGCTCGCCGTAGCGCATGCCCAGCTCGACCCGCGCATCGCCCAGCCGCGCCTCGACTTTGATTGCCAGGTCTTGGCCGAAAGAGAGGAGCGGCGAGCCGCCCGCGGTCCAGATCTTGCGGTACGCCGCTGCCGAGCGCCGGGAGCGCAGCGGCAGGATGACCAGCTCGAGCAGCAGTCGGCGTCGCCACGCAGGCATGTCGAGTACCCGCGGATCGCCGAGGAACTGTCGAAGATAGCGGCGGACCGCGGTGGTGGTCGGTTCCCGGGGGGTGCCGACCTGGACCAGCAGCAGTCCGGTCGGCTCTGCATCGGGGATCGACGGCGCGCTCATTGGTCGAGACGGCGCTCGGCGAGCACGTGTCGCGAGCGGTGGAACACTTCGTCGACCCCCAGGTCCGAGGCCTCGTAGTAGCCGCGGACGAAGCCCTCCGGGTCGACCAGCACCAGATGACCGCTGTGGGCGATGTCGATCATGGCGTCGATCATGGCGTCGATCCTCGCGGGCTCGGCGGCAGCACCCTCGGTGTCGCCCATCGGGGTCTTGAACCCCTCGACCACCAGCCGGCGGACGTCCTCGGGGGCGCCGGTGAGCAGACTCCAGCGCTCTGGGTCAACGCCGTGCTGCTGGGCGTAGTCGCGTAGCACCTCCGGGGTGTCGTGCTCGGGGTCGACGGAGATGCTCACCAAGTGCACATGCTCGATTCCGGCCTCGGCGTAGCGGTCCTGAAGCTTGCCCATCCAGGTGGTGATCAGCGGGCAGATCGAAGCGCAGCGAGTGAAGATGAAGCTCGCGACGTAGACCTTGCCCGCGAGCTCGCGCGACCCGAACGACCGACCCTGTTGGTCGGCGAGCGTGTACTCGGGCAGTTGGACGAGGATCGGTGGCGGCGACGGCTCGAAGCGCAGGAAGGGCCGCATCGCCGGGATCAGGATCAACCCCGCGAGGACCGCCCACAGCCACGGGCTCGCGAACAGCGACGGCCGGCTCGCCGCCGGCGCCGGGGTTTGATTCGAGCTCGCAGGCGAGCTGTCGCCGGGGTCGGTCACGGCGCCGATGGTAGCTGGTGGGCATCGTCACGTGCCATATCGGAGGACCTCAGGGTCAAGGAACTTGCCGGCGGCTTGACCGTCCAGGGGCCGGTCGGTAGACTGCCGCGCACTTGGAATCGGTGAGCCGAAGACGACCGGCGCGGACCCTCGGTTTCTTCGCTGCCGGCGCGGTCGATTGGCTTGCAAGGAGCGCTGGGCGGTACCGTTCATTCCTTGATGAATCCCGTCGAGTCAAGTGCCTCGCGGGGCTCGGAATCCTCTTGTACTCAACGGTCTAGGGCAGCCCGCTAGAACGTCCCGATAGAGAACCCGGACAGGAAGCAGTCGTGGCGCAGATCTTCCCAAAGTGGACGCTGAAGATTTCCCTGTTCCTGGGGCTTGGGTTGCCGGTCGCTGCGACCGCGGTGGTCGCGGGGGTCTGGTACTACTCCTCGCCGAAGTTCACCGATGTCGGGTATAGGCCCAAACAACCGGTGCCGTACAGCCACGCCTTTCACGTCGGTGAGCTCAACCTGGACTGCCGGTACTGTCACGTCGCGGTGGAGAAGTCGGCGGTCGCCAGCGTGCCGCCGACCCAGGTGTGCATGAACTGCCACCACGTTCTCAAGCGCGACAGCCCCTTGCTCGAGCCGATCCGCGAGAGCTTCGACAGCCAGAAGTCGATGCGCTGGGTGCGCGTCCACAACCTTCCGGACTATGCCTATTTCGACCACCACGTCCACCTGCGGGCAGGAGTGGGGTGCGCCAGTTGTCACGGCCAGATCGACCGCATGGAAGTGGTCACCCAGGCCGAGCCGCTGTCGATGGGATGGTGCCTCGACTGCCACCGCGACCCCGGTCCGTTCTTGCGTCCCGCCGAGGCCCTCACCGACATGAACTGGTCGCCACCGCGTGATCAAGCGGAGTTCGCCGCGCGGACGATCGCCGAGAAAAACCTTGCGCCGCCCGTGGATTGTTCGGGGTGCCATCGATGAGCGAGCTGAGCGAGCCGACGACCCGAGAGAAGGACGGCCGGATCCAGTGGCGCAGCCTCGAGCAGCTGGCTGGCGACCCGAAGGTCAGCGACTTCTACGAGCGCGAGTTTCCGGTGGGCGCATCGGAGCCGCCGGAAGGCGTCAGCCGACGAACCATGATGAGCCTGCTCGGAGCCTCGCTGTCGATGGCGGGTCTCGCCGGCTGTCGCAGGCCGGTTGAGCGGATCGTCCCTTTTGCACTCGCGCCCGAGGAGATCCTCCCCGGGATGCCCCGCCGCTACGCCACGACGATGCTGTTCGGCGTCGAGTCGTTCGGAGTGGTGGCCGAGAGCCACGAAGGCCGCCCGACCAAGGTCGAGGGCAACCCCAACCATCCGTCGACCCTCGGCGGGTCGAGCGCGCTGATCCAGGCCTCGATCCTCCAGCTCTACGATCCCGACCGTTCCCAGCGGGTGCTCCACGATGGCGCGCCGGCGACCTGGGAGGAGCTGGTGACCGCGATGCCCGGCCTGTTGGCGTCGCACGAGGCTGACGGCGGCGCCGGACTCGCGGTCCTCACCGATTCGTTTTCCTCCCCGACCGCTACTCGGCTCGCCGCGGTGGTGCGCGAGCGCTTCCCGAGTGCGCGCTTCGTGGCTCACGAGCCGGTGAGCGACGAGAACGTGTGGAAGGGGATCGCAGGCGCCACCGGCCGGACCCTACGGCCGCTCCACCACCTCGATCGCGCTCGCGTCATCCTCGCCCTCGATAGCGACTTCCTGGTCACCGAGACCGACGCCGTGCGTCAAGCTCGGGCCTTCGCCGGCGGTCGGCGGGTGACCGCCGATTCGGACTCGATGAACCGGTTGTGGGTGGTCGAGGGTTGCCGGTCATCGACCGGGGCGAACGCCGACCATCGCCTGCGGGTGGCCACCAGCCAGGTGCCGGCGGTGCTCTTGCGGATCGCCGCCGCACTGTCGGCAGCCGGGGTCGATAGCGGTCTGGGTGCCGCCGGTTTGGCCGCCGAGCTCGCGCCGCTCCCCGGAGTCGATCCCGAATGGCTCCGGGCGCTCGCCGAGGATCTCGCAGCTCATCGCGGTTCCAGCCTGGTGCTTGCCGGGCGTCGTCAGCCGCCCGAGGTCCACGCCGCGGTGTTCGCGATCAACCTCGCGCTCGGCAACGTCGGCACAACCGTCGAGTACCTAGAGCCCAAGGACGCCACGCTGCCGTCTGCTGCTGCGCTCGCCGACTTGGTGCGGGCGATGGCGGCGGGCGAGATCGCGACCCTGGTGATCGCTGGCGCCAACCCGTGCTACACCGCGCCTGCCGACCTCGATTTCAGCACCGCTCTCGGCTCGGTCGCGACCGTGATCCATCTCGGCTACAGCGTCGACGAGACCGCGGCGCACGCCCATTGGCATGTGCCCCTCGCGCATTACCTCGAGTCTTGGGGCGACGCCCGTGCCCTCGACGGCTCGCTGAGTGTGGTCCAGCCGCTGATCGAGCCGCTGTACGGGGCCAAGACCACGATCGATGTTCTGGCGCTGCTGGCCGGTCAGACCGAGTCGAGCAGCCTGCAGCTGGTGCGCGAGACCTGGCGCTCTTACCTCGACCAGGGTCCCTTCGCGAGCACGCTCGACGACGTCGGGTTCGAGGCGGCTTGGAACCGGGTGCTCCACGACGGCGTGCTGACCGATAGCGCGATCGTGCCCGCCACGCCGAGCCTTGCGAGCGAGCCGCTGGCGGCACTGTCCGCGAGCTCCTCGGAGGCGCCCGGGGCGCCTTCCGCGGATCGGCTGGAGGTGGTGTTTGCCGTGTCACCGTCGCTGTTCGACGGGCGGTTCGCCAACAACGGCTGGCTCCAGGAGCTGCCGGACTCGATGACCAAGCTGACCTGGGACAACGCCGCGCTGCTCAGCCCGGCGACCGCGCGGGCGCTCGGGGTCGCGAACGAAGACGTGGTGCGACTGGGTCTTGCGGGCCGCGAGGTCGAGGGCCCGGTGTGGCAGGTTCCGGGTCTTGCCGACCACTCGGTGGTGCTGGTTCTCGGCTACGGGCGTACCGCCGGAGGCCAGCTCGCGGTCGGATCCGGCTTCGATGCCTATCGGCTGCGTACCTCTCAGGCGCCCGATGTCGCGCTCGGTTTGACGGTTTCTCGCACCGGTCGCAAGCACGAGATCGCGCAGACCCAGGACCACGGCGGCATGGAGGGGCGACCGCTGGTGATCGCGGGCACGCTCGCGGAGTACCGGCAGCGACCGGCGTTCGCGCAGGAGGCCGTGGAGGTCGAGCGGCCGCAGTCGTTGTGGAAGGAATTCGTCTTCGACAAGGGCTACCAGTGGGGGATGAGCATCGACCTCAACGCCTGCGTCGGCTGCAACGCCTGCGTGGTCGCCTGTCAGAGCGAGAACAACGTGCCGGTGGTCGGGCGCGACCAGGTGCGGCGCGGTCGCGAGATGCACTGGCTGCGTCTCGACCGCTACTTCGTCGGCGAGGAAGCGGATCCCGAGGCGGTGTTCCAGCCGCTGCCGTGCATGCATTGCGAGAACGCCCCATGCGAGCCGGTCTGCCCCGTGGGCGCCACGGTGCACAGCGATGAAGGGCTCAACGACATGGTCTACAACCG
>JAQBHE010000571.1:0-2621 GCA_032128015.1 Holophagae bacterium | reverse complement strand
GGGTGTGGTGGGAACTCGGTCGATGCCGGCTGCATCGGCAAAGGCCAATGGCCCCGACCGACCGACCGGTAGAAGCTACGCGGTGATCCCGGGCCTGTCAACCGGAATAGCAGCCCACTCCATCGCTGTCTGGCTGTGGGTGGCTGTGGATGGCTGTGGGCGCGCCTTGTTCCCGAACGCGAGCAGCTGGTATCTTGCCGGCGACGGTGAGACCCCTGAAAGACCAGAAGCTGCGGCGACCCGCACTCCGCGGCGAAGGCTCTCGCTCGCGGGCCGCCTAGCCAGCGCTCCACGCCCCGAGCACAGCATTCGCCACGAGAACCGCGGCCTCGCATCGTGGCGCGCCTGCCCATCCGCTCCCGAAACCGCAGCCAGCCCGCCCACCAGGAGATCGCCGATGACCCCACCGACTGCCCCGCCGGCTTCCGAGATCGACGCCCCCACTCTCCGGCACCGCAGCGCACTCGCGGAATTCGACCCCGAGGTGTTCGCCGCGATCCGCGGCGAAGAGCGACGCCTGCGCCACGGAATCGAGCTCATCCCGTCCGAGAACTACACCTATCCCGAGGTCCTTGCGTGCAACGGCTCGGTGCTCACCAATAAGTACGCCGAGGGGTACCCGGGGCGACGCTACTACGGCGGCCAGGAGTTCACCGACGCCGTCGAGAGGCTGGCGATCGAGCGCGCGAAGCGTCTGTTCCGCGCCGAGCACGCCAATGTCCAGCCGCTCAGTGGCTCGCCGATGAACCAGGCGGTGTACATGGCGTTCCTCGATCCCGGCGACACCGTGTTGGCGATGGACCTGTCGCACGGCGGCCACCTCACCCATGGCGCGCCGGTGTCGCACATGGGCAAGATCTTCCGCTTCGTGCGCTACAAGACCAAGCCCGACGGTAGTGGCGACCTGGACTTCGACGAGATTCGCGCGCTCGCGCTGCAGCATCGACCCAAGATCGTGCTCTGCGGCCACTCCTCGTACCCGCGCGACTACGACTACTCGCAGTTTCGAACGATCGCCGACGAGATCGGCGCCCTGACCATGGCCGACGTTTCGCACGTCGGCGGACTGATCGCCGGTGGCGCGCTCGCCAACCCGCTGGATGCCGGCTTCGACCTGGTCACCACCACCACCCACAAGAGCCTGCGCGGGCCGCGCGGCGGCATGATCCTGTGCAAGAAGGCTCACGCCAAGGTGATCGACAAGGCGGTGTTCCCCGGGCTCCAGGGCGGGCCGCACATGAATGCGGTTGCCGGGGTCGCGGTCACCCTCAAGAGGGCACTCGAGCCCGAGTTCGCGGTCTACTGCCAGCAGGTGCTCGAGAACGCCAAGGCGCTGGCGACCGCGCTCACCGAGCGCGGGGCCACCCTGATCACCGGCGGCACCGAGAACCACCTGATGGTGCTCGACACCGTCGCCTCCTTCGACCTCGACGGTCGGGTCGCCGAGGAGACCCTCGACGCGATCGCGGTGACGGTCAACAAACAGGTGATCCCCGACGACCCGCGACCGCCGCTGCGCCCCAGTGGCATCCGTCTCGGCACCCCCGCGGCGACCACCCGCGGCATGGACGAGAGCCACATGCGTCGGCTTGCCGGCTTCATCTGTGACGCGCTCAGCCGGTCCGCGGATGCCGCCCACCTCAGCACTCTCCGCGAACAGGTCGAGCACATGTGCCTGACCTTTCCAGTCCCCGGAATCGTCGGCGAAGCCGAGATCGTCGGCTGAAACCGCCATGGAGACAACCGCGATTCGCTGGCAGCTCGCGCCAAACGGCGTCGCGACGATCACCCTCGACCGGCCGGAGCGCTTGAATGCGTTCAACGGCGCGATGCACTCGGAGCTGATCGCGGCCTTTCACAGCGCCGACTCTGACGACGCCGTGCGGGTGGTGGTGGTGACCGGGGCCGGCCGCGGGTTCTGCGCCGGCGCCGACCTCGCTGGCGGTGGCAGCACCTTCCGCAGCCAGCAGGATCCCGACACCTATCGCGACGGCGGCGGTCAGCTGGCGCTCGAGATCTTCCGCTCGCGCAAACCGGTGATCGCCGCGATCAACGGTCCGGCGGTGGGAGTCGGGATCACCATGACCTTGCCGATGGACGTCCGCATCGCCTCGACCACAGCGCGCATGGGGTTCGTGTTCGCGCGCCGAGGCGTGGTTCCCGAGGCCTGCAGCTCGTTCTTCCTGCCGCGAATCGTCGGCATCGGCCAAGCCTCGGAGTGGGTACTCACCGGCCGCGTCTTCGACGCCCAAGAAGCGCTGCGCGGCGGCCTGGTCAGCCGCGTGGTCGAGCCCGACCAGCTGCTCGAGACCGCGTACTCGATCGCCGGCGAGATCGCCGAGAACTGCTCGCCGGTGTCGGTGGCCCTGTCGCGTCAGATGCTGTGGCGACAACTCGCAGGCTCGAGTCCGGAGGCCGGGCACCAGATCGAATCCTTGGGGATCTACTCGCGTGGCCGATCACGCGATGCCGCCGAAGGTGTCGCCGCGTTCCTCGAGAAACGGCCCGCGAACTTCCCAGAGCGCGTGAGCACCGACATGCCCGACTACTACCCGTGGTGGCCGACCCCAGACGAGCGAAAGCAATGACCAGCGCCGGCCTCGCGCCGTCGTCCGCGGACG
>JAQBHE010000570.1:0-3488 GCA_032128015.1 Holophagae bacterium | reverse complement strand
CAGACCGCGGAGCCGTTCTCGTGACGTCGGGAGGAACTCGGTCCAGCGGGCGAAGGAACGTCCCCGGAACATCCAGACGATCCGAGCCAGCACCGCCAGGGTGAAGACGATTGCGGTCCAGTAGTGGATCGCCTTGATGGTGCCCATCACGAAACGCCCACCCTCCGGGTCGACGATCAGAAACGGGCGGCCGATGTAAAGACCGGTGAAAGAGAGCAGAAAGATCGAAAGCGCGATCGCCCAGTGCGTGGTGCGCACCAAAGCGTCCCAGACGTATACCCGCTCGACCCGCTCGACCGTGGCGCCGGTGCTCACCGGACACCTCCGACCCGAGCGTTGACCCGGGTGATCTCGGTCCCTCGGGGGTCCACCACGTGCACGCCACAGGCCATGCAGGGATCGAATGAGTGGACGGTGCGCAGAATCTCAATCGGCTGTTCGGGATCGGCGACCGGGGTGCCGAGCAGCGCCGCCTCGTAGGGACCGGCCTGACCCTGCTCATCGCGCGGGCCAGCGTTCCAGGTGCTGGGAACGATGCACTGGTAGTTGACGATCTTGCCGTCGCGGATGTGGACCCAGTGTCCGAGCGAGCCGCGGGGCGCCTCGTGGAAGCCGGCTCCCGAGCACTCGGCGGGCCAGGTCGAGGGATCCCACTTCGAGTTGTCGCAGATCGCGAGATCGCGTCGCGCCATGTTCGACTGGAGCTCATCGAGCCAGCCGTCGAGCTTCTCGACGAGCACCTGGGTCTCGATGCCGCGTGCCGCGACCCGGCCGAGGGTCGAGAACAGCGCCTCGGCACCGACCCCGAGCTGGTCGAGTACCGCGCCGACCAGTTCCTGGACTCGCGGGTGTCCCGAGGCATAGGAGATCAGCATCCGCGATAGCGGGCCGACCTCCATCGGTTTGCCCATGTAGCGCGGTGACTTGAGCCACGAGTATTTGCCGTCGGTGTTCAGTCGTTCATAGGGAGGCTGAGGTCCGGTGTAGTTCGCCTCGGTCTGGCCGTCGAAAGGATGGAGCGCGGTGTCGTCGCCGTCGGAGTAGCGGTACCACGAGTGCTTGACCGATTCGGTGATGTTCGTTGGGTCGAGCGGATGAACGGTCGACAGGTCGCGGGCGAGGATGATCCCAGCCGGCAGGTAAGGGCTCCCCTCGCGGGCGTCGCCCTCGGGGTACTCGCCGTACGACATGTAGTTGCCGATGCCGGCGCCGTAGCCAGCCCAGTCCTGGTAGAACGAAGCCACCGCCAAGAGGTCGGGGAGGTAGACCTGAGAAACGAAGGCCTTTGCCTTGGCGACCAGTCCGCGCATGAACGCGACCGAGTCCATGTTGATCGAAGCCTGCTCGTCGGGATCGATCGGGGTCGCCATCCCGCCGACCAAGAAGCTCTGCAGATGCGGGTTCTTGCCGCCGAGGACCGCATGGATCTTGATGAACTCACGCTGCCAGTCGAGGGCCTCGAGGTAGTGGGCGACCGCCATCAAGTTCGCCTCGGGTGGCAGCCGGTACGCCGGGTGCCCCCAGTAGGCGTTGGCGAACGGGCCGAGCTGCCCGCGCTCGACGAACTCCTTGATCCGTCCCTTGACCGCGGAGAAGTAGCTGCGGCTCGATAACGGCCACTCCGAAATGGACTGGGCGAGGGTGGAGGTCTGTCCGGGGTCGGCGGAGAGCGCAGAAACGATGTCGACCCAATCGAGGGCGTGCAGATGGTAGAAGTGAACGACGTGGTCCTGGACCATCTGCGCGGCCATGATCAGCTCGCGAAGGATGCGGGCGTTGGGCGGCGGCACCGCGCCGATTGCGTTCTCGACGGCGCGGATCGAGGCGATCGCGTGCACCGTCGTGCACACCCCGCAGATGCGCTGGGCGAACGCCCAGGCGTCGCGGGGATCGCGCCCCTTGAGGATGGTCTCGATGCCCCGGAACATGGTGGAGGACGACCAGGCGTCGCGGACGAAACCGCCTTCCACCTCAGCTTCGATGCGCAGGTGACCTTCGATCCGGGTCACCGGGTCGACAACGACGTGGGTCATGCTTCACCTCCGTCGACGGTCGGCCGGTTCTTCCAGCTACGGCCGAGTTGGACCAGGCTGTGAGCGGTGAAAGCGGCGGCGACCCCGGCGGTCGCCCAGAAGCCTACCCGGTCGATGTTCGAGTGAACGCCGAATCCAGGGAAGCTGGGAATGTGCTCGTAGAAAGGCGTCATCTTGTCCCAGAAGTCCGGCTCGGCGCAGCCGATGCACGGATGACCACAGCCGATCGGCCAGTTCGTGCCCTCGTTCCAGCCCACCTCGGGGCAGTTCTGGAAAGTCACGGGTCCTTTGCAGCCGACCTTGTACAGGCAGTAGCCGCGCCGGTGGCCAGGGTCGCCCCACGCCTCGACGTACTGGCCGGCGTCGTAGTGGGCGCGCCGCTCGCAGTTGTCGTGGATCGATTTGCCGTAGGCGAACAGCGGCCTACGGTAGTGATCGAGCGGCGGCCAGTTGTGGAAGGTCAGGTAGTAGACGATCAACGCCGCCAGGTTGGCGCCGTTGGCCGGACACGCCGGCAGGTTGATCAAGTTGCGCACTCCGGGCACCGCATCGGCGACGCTGAGCGCCGAGGTCGGATTGGGAGCGGCCGCCGGGAGCCCGCCGAAAGCGGCACAGGTGCCGATGGCGATCGTCGCGGCGGCGCTGCCACAAACCTCGCGTGCGATATCCACCGCAGCCCGCCCGCCGATCGTGCAGTAGGCGCCGCCGGCGCCGGTCGGGATCGAGCCTTCGATCACGACGATGTACGCGCCCTTCTTGCTCTCGACCACCTGCGCCAGCGCCTGCTCGGCCTGGTGGCCAGCCGCCGCCATGATGGTCTCGTGGTAGTCCACCGAGATCGTGTCGAGCAGGATGTCGGCGGTGGTCGGTCGGGCCGAGCGCAGGAACGACTCGGTGTTGCCCGCGCAGTCCTGGAACTCGAGCCAGACCAAAGTCGGTTTCTCGGCGTTCTCGATCGCTTCGGCGAGACGTGCCCCCGCGGAGCGCGGCAGAGCCAGGATCGAGGCAGTGAGGGAGCAGAAGGCCAGGAAGTCCCTGCGAGATACTCCCCGCCGCTCCAGTTCATCGAGGAAACGGTTGCGGTCGCTGCTCATCGGCTCCTCCTGGAACTCGTCCGTTCGGTGTTTGGTTCACCTCAGATCGAGGACCATTGTGAGCGCCCGGGTGGAGCGGTCCAATCGTGAGGTTCCGCGTCCGTCTACGCGGAAGCACCTAGGAGCCTGGTGTCTTTCTCCCGCGCCGCCGTAACCGCAAGCGGCGCAGGGGTTTGCGCCCGCTGGCTGCGTTGGACCTCCTCCACAATGGCCCAGCATTGCGTCCGTCGGCCACGCCTTGCCAGCGGACGCAGATCCCTGCGCGCAGCTCCGTGGGAGAAAAACACCAGGCTCCTAGGAGCCGAATACGCACGACCAGCAAAGAGCGGTGACCGGCATCGCCCGGTCCGCCGGGCCCACG
>JAQBHE010000569.1:0-3710 GCA_032128015.1 Holophagae bacterium | reverse complement strand
GTGGTCGACCGAGTCGAGGTGGTGTGGCCGTCCGGCGTCGTGCAGGTGCGGCCGGGACCGATCGTTTCCGGGTCGAGGATCCAGTTGACCGAGCCCCCGGTTCCGATGGACTCAAGATCGAGCCCATCGAGCCCATCGATCCAGCCACCGCCCCACTGACCGCTGCGATAACCTGCGGCCACCTTGAGCACCCGTTGCTGTCACGGTTCGGCTCCGGCCGCCATCCCATCCACGCTTTGAGTCCAGGAGTCCTTGATGAAACTCTACGGAGTGAATCTGTCGCCTTTTTCCGCCGCCTGTCGCCTCGCGATCTACGCCAAGGGGCTCGAAGACCGAATCCAGCAGGCGCCGCCGCCAGGCGGTGGCCTCAAGTCGCCGGAGTACCTGGCAATCAATCCGATCGGCAAGCTGCCCAGCCTCGAGACCTCTTGGGGCCATCTTCCCGAGTCGATGACGATCTGCGAGTACCTCGAGGACGAGCACCCGGAGCCGAGCCTGTTGCCGGCGTCGGCGGAGGGACGCGCCCGCGCTCGCCTGCTGGCGCGTTTGGTGGACCTCTACGTGTACCCGCCGCTGGCGGTGCTGTTTCGCCAGGCGAATCCGAAGGACGGGGTGTCGGAGCAGGCGCAGGAGGGAGTCGCCAACCTGGTCACCGCCTTCGGCTACCTCGAGCATTCGATCGGACGTGACGGCCTGGCCGTCGGCGACCAGCTGTCGCTCGCTGACTGTGCGCTGGTGCCGTCGCTGTTCTTCGCCCAGGCGATGCTGCCGCGCTTCGGTCGCGCCCAGGCTTTCGCCGAGCATCCGGCACTGGGCGGGTACTTTGGTCGCGTGGCGAAGAATCCCCACGCCGCTCGGGTGCTCGCCGAGCTCCAGCAGGCGTTGGCGGAGCGGATGAAGGCGACAGCAAGCTCCTAGGCTCATCCGGCCTCGGGGCGCTAGCGAGGATGGAGGCGTAGCACATGACCTGGGAGATCGGTTTCCTGATCGGGATCCTCGGGGTGATGGTCGCCCTGTTCCTGACCGAGAAACTGCCGGTTGACCTCACCGCCTTCC
The DNA here is from genome assembly GCA_032128015.1 of Holophagae bacterium. Classification (GTDB taxonomy): domain Bacteria; phylum Acidobacteriota; class Thermoanaerobaculia; order Multivoradales; family Multivoraceae; genus JAQBHE01. The sequence continues at coordinate 2,654 of JAQBHE010000569.1, read as the reverse complement.
TGGGGCTGGTGGTGCTGGTGTTCGCCGGCTATGTCGACGCCAACCAGGCGTTCGCGGGGTTCGCGTCGCCGGCTGTGATCACCATGCTGTCGATCTTCATCGTCAGCGCGTCGCTCCTCAACACCGGCGTAGCCGACATGGTGGGGGCGCGGATCCACCGCTGGGTGGGCAGCCGCGAAGTGCCGTTGATCGTCGCCGTGATGCTGGTCGCTGGAGTGCTTTCGGCGTTCATGAACAACATCGCGGCGGCGGCGGTGCTGATGCCGGCGGTGGCGAGCCTGGGGCGGCAGGCCGGGCTATCGCCGTCACGGCTGTTCATGCCTCTGGCGTTCGGATCGATCCTCGGCGGCACCACGACCCTGGTCGGCACGCCGCCGAACATCCTCGCGAGCGCGATGCTCACCGAGCGCGGTCTCGAGGGCTTCGAGCTCTTCGACTTCGCGCCGATGGGACTGGCGTTGCTTGCCACCGGCACCTTGTTCATGGCGACCCTCGGCCGCCGCCTGCTGCCGAGCGGCGAGGCCACCGGCGCGCCCAACCAGGCCATCAACCTGGCGCGCGTCTACGAGCTCGAAGATCGATTGTTCTCGATCAAGATCCCCAAGGGCTCGCGACTCGACGGCGCGACGCTCGGCGAGAGCCGGCTGGGCTCGGCGCTGCGGGTCCAGATCGTCGCGATCACCCGCAGCGGCAACCGGCTGCTCGCCCCCACCAGCGACACCCGGCTGCGCGGCGAAGACGAGCTGCTGGTCCAGGGCCGGCTCGAGGACCTCCGCGAGTTGCTCAACGTTCGCGGCGTCGAGGTTGCGGAGGCCGAGAGTCGCGACCTCGAGCTGCCAGAGCATGGAGTGGGCGCGCTGCGTTTGCGGGTATCCGATGCGGCGGCGTTGGCCGGCAAGACCCTGCGCGAGATCGGCTTCCGGGAGCGCTACGGGGTGGTGGTCGCGGGGGTGGTGCGCCAGGGCCAGCTGCTGCGCGAGAACCTCGGGAGCGAGCGTCTGGAAGGTGACGATGTCCTGTTCTGCGTCGGCAGCGAGGAGAGGGTCGAGGGCTTTGCCGGTGGTCACGACCTCGTGATCGAGGAGCGAGGCCTGGCCGCGCTCGAGGGTCTTTCGCAGCACGACCTGTTTGCGATCCTGTTGCCCGCCGGCTCGCCGTTGGTTGGCCGGACGCTCGGGGTCAGCCGGATGGGCGAGCTGATGGGCCTGACCGTCGTCGGCATCTTCCGTGAGGGCATGCACCTCGCGCCGAGCCCGGACGAGGTGCTGGCGGCCGGCGACCGACTGCTGGTCTCGGGTGAGCGTTCACGGGTCGTCGGGCTCTTGGCGCTCGGCGATGTCGAGCTCGAGGCGGCGGGCGCGGTCACCCTGGAATCGGAGCAGGTCCAAGTGGTCGAGGCGACGGTGGCGCCGCGCTCGAGCGTCATCGGCCGCAGCTTGAGCCAGCTGGCGTTCCGTCATCGTCACGGCATGCAGGTGCTCGCGATCTGGCGCGAGGGCCGACCGATCCGCCGGGGGCTCGCCGAGCTCGCGCTGCGGGTGGGCGACGCCTTGCTGCTCCAGGGCGAGCGCGCGAATCTGGCCCGGTTCGCCGCCGATGCCGACTTCGTTGTGCTGTCCGAAGTCGCCGATCGGCCGGTGCGCACCGCGAAGGCACCGTACGCGATCGGCGGCCTGGCGCTCATGGTCTTGTTGGTGGTCGCCGGTTGGCAGCCGATCCAGGTGGCCGCGTTCACCGCCGCATCGTTGATCGTCCTCTCCGGCGCCCTGACCATGCAGGAGGCCTACCGGGCGATCGAGTGGCGAGCGATCTTCCTGGTCGCCGCGGTGCTGCCGGTGGGAGCGGCCATGGAGTCGAGCGGTGCCGCCGCGCTGCTCGCGCAATCGGTGATGTCTCTGGCCGGTCCGTGGGGCCCCTACGCCGTGCTGGCGTCGTTGATCCTGCTGTCGAGCATCCTCAGCCAAGGTCTCGACGGTGCGCCGGCGGTGGTGTTGATGACGCCGGTCGTGCTCGAAGCCGCGTCCGGTCTCGGTCTCAGTCCCTACCCGCTGATGATGGGGGTGGGGCTCGCGGCTTCGGCGGCATTCATGACCCCCTTCAGCCACAAGGCCAACCTGCTGGTCATGGGCCTCGGCGGCTACCGCAGCATGGACTATGTGCGCGTCGGCACGCCGCTGACGGTCGTGGTGCTGGTGCTGCTGGTGGTGATGGTGCCGATCTTCTTTCCATTCTGAGTTTGCTCCGTGATGGGGCGGGTGGGGCTCCTGCCAAGGCTCGGCTAAGATCGGAACGAGAGGGCGGACATCCCTTCTCGCTTCGACACACCTCGAGGAGCCTAGGTTATGAAGACGACACCCAAACTGCGATGGACCCTGGTCTCGGTGGTGGTTGTGCTGGCGGCGTTCGGCGTCGGCGCGCTGTTGGCGCCGCCCGCCTCCGGCGAAGGCGACACCGATCTGCAAGCGCTCGCCGCCAAGTACATCGGCTACGAGAGCTCGATCCGCCTGACACCGGCCCAAGAGCAGATCAAGAAGGAAGCCTTGGAGGCGATTCCGGCGCCTTGTTGCAGCGATAACACCATGTACACCTGCTGTTGCCCGTGCAACCTGGCGCGGGCGGTGTGGGGCCTGTCCGCCTACTTGATCACCGAGAAG
>JAQBHE010000568.1:0-4203 GCA_032128015.1 Holophagae bacterium | reverse complement strand
CAAAGGGACGGTCGTCACCGACGACCAGATGGCTCACGTCAATCTCGAGCCGCACGCCTTCCACGGCAACTGGAACTACACCATCCGCGCACGCAGGGCCAAGATCCAATGACGCACTTATTCTCTGACAGTCCCTTAGGGCTCGTCTGGCTGCACGCGGCGAACACCATCGATGTCATCGAATCCGCGGTCGTAGGTGCAGATGGCTTCCAGCTCGAAGATCCGAACCACCGAACCGTGAAGAGCATCTCGCGCGCTGAGATTCGGGTTTCTGTCGAGCAGACGGCGCGCCTCGTCGAGACACTCGACGGTGATCGGCAGCACGGTATGGAAAAGCCGCCGCGAACTGTCGTAGACCGCTCTCCCGTCTTGCCAACGGTCGATGGCCCGATAGCGGTGCAGCACCTCCTGTAGCACTTCGGCGTCGAGGGCAGCATCAAGCTCGCCGGCGGCCACCTGTTCGAGGAAACCTAGGGACGGAGCTTTGTGTGGATGGTCCGCTCCGGCGGCGTACATCAAGATGTTGGCGTCGACGAGGATCATGTGAAGATCAAGCGGATCACGGCATGAGCTCGGTGGCCGAGGGCACGGACTGTTGCGCCATCTCCTCGGGCGATCCGACAGGAAGATCGAGAGACGCGAGCGCCCGTACCGCATCGAGTCGTTCCTCTGGCGAGCTCTGTCCGTACTCTCGCTCGCAGGCTTCGCGGACGAGGCCGCCGAGGCTCGTGCCACGTTGAGCCGCGATGCGTGTCAACCGTGCGTGTAGCCACGGCGGGAAGAGGATCGTCGTCTTCTTGCTGAGCTCCATATCCACCTCCATATATGGATGCTATTCTCGATCGCCCTCCGAGTCAACCAGCGCTTCTCGATACCGCTTCGTCGTGAGACATGACGCCTGGCCTTGTGGCGTCTGCGGATGAAAATCGAACGGTCACTGCTCGATATTCATGATAATCTGTACTCGTGATCATTCCCCGACACGCGGCCCGTACCGCCGTCGAGGCGGCCCTCGACCGGAATCCGGTCGTGGTTCTCGTTGGCCCAAGGCAATGTGGCAAGACCACCCTCGTGCGCCAACTGCTCGACCCGGCTTCGATCAACTATTTCGATCTCGAGGATCCGGCCAGCCTGGCCAGACTCGAGGAGCCGATGACCGCCCTTCGGCCGCTCGAAGGCCTGGTTGTCATCGACGAGGTGCAGCGTCGCCCCGACCTGTTTCCCGTCTTGCGCGTCCTCGTCGACCGCCGAAGATCGCCGGTTCGTTTTCTGATTCTCGGCAGCGCCTCGGGTGACCTGCTGCGCCAGACGTCAGAAAGCCTCGCAGGTCGGATGGAACGAGTGACCCTCGGCGGCTTCTCGCTCGAGGAGGTCGGGAGCGACCGGCGACAGGAGCTTTGGCTGCGGGGCGGCTTCCCAAGATCGTTCCTGGCCCGAGGAGATAGCGCCAGTCTGGTGTGGCGGCGCGAGTTCGTGCAGACGCTGCTCGAACGCGACTTCCCTCAGTGGGGCGTACGAATCCCCGCGAGCTCGCTGCGCCGCTTCTGGGCCACCGTGGCCCACTACCACGGCCAGACCTGGAATGCCGCGGAGCCAGCTCGCGCGCTCGGGATGAGCCAGACCACGACCCGCCGCTATCTCGACCTGTTCACCGACGCTCTCATGATTCGGCAGCTTCAGCCGTACCACGCCAACCTCCGCAAGCGTCAGGTAAAGGCTCCGAAGCTCTTCTCTCGCGACAGCGGGCTGCTGCACGCCCTGCTAGGTCTCGGGTCGATGAAGGCGTTGCTCCATCATCCGAAGGTCGGCGCCTCCTGGGAGGGATTCGCCATCGAGCAAGTGCTGATGAAGGAGAGCCACGACGAGGCGTTCTTCTGGGCCACCCATCAGGGAGCCGAGATCGATCTGATCCTGCGCCGCGGAGACCAGCTGTATGGCGTCGAGTGCAAGCGCACAGACACCCCGAGGCTCACTCGTTCGATTCGCGGCGCCTTGGGGGACCTCGGCCTCGAGCGGATCGCGGTCGTCTACCCGGGCCCGCAGCGATTCCCGATCGCCGACCGCGTCGAGGCGGTGCCCCTCGATGACTTGGGTCGGACGGGGTCGCTGTTCTCCTGAAGCGACCGTCGACCCGGCGTGTCTCGTGCTCAGCGGGCGACAGATATTTCGGTGCCTGTCACTTCAGGCGCCAGCTCAGGCGCGTTCCAGCACCACCACCGGGATCTCGCGATCGGTCTTCTGCTGGTATTCGTCGTAAGCCGGCCAGATCGCGGTCATGGTGCCCCACAGCGCCGGTTTCTCGGCGGCAGACGCGGTGCGGGCGCGAGCCGCGAACTTGTCGGCGCCGACCTGCAGGCGCACCTCGGGCTCGGCGGCGAGGTTGAGGTACCAGGCTGGGTGCTGCGGGGCGCCGCCGCGCGACGCCACCACCACGTAGCCGTCGCCGGCGCGACCGTAGATCAGCGGGGTGATCTGGTCGGTCTTCGACCGCCGGCCGGTGGTGGTGAGGAGCAGGGTCGGCACGCCCCTCCAGTGGTGTCCGTCGGCACCGTCGGTCTCGAGGTACCGGCGCAGGTGATCTTCGATCCAGTCGGGGCGCTTGGGTTTTTCGTCGCTCATGAGCCGAAGCCTACCGCCTTGAACAGCAGAGCGCCGGCGACGCCACCGGCGATCGGCCCCAACACCGGGATCCAGGCGTAGGCCCAGTCCGAGCCGCCCTTTCCCGGGATCGGCAAGAGCGCGTGGACCAGGCGCGGACCGAGGTCGCGAGCGGGGTTGATGGCGTAGCCGGTCGGTCCGCCGAGGCTGATCCCGATTCCCCACACCAGGAAGCCGACCAGCAGCGGGTTGATGCCGCTCGAGAACACCGTCGAGAGGTCGATCTGGCCGCCTTTCATGTCGCCGGCGTTGGCGCCGATCGCGAGCACACCGAACACCAAGACCAGGGTGCCGACGAACTCGGCGACGAAGTTGGCGGGGGTCGAGCGAATTGCCGGTCCGGTGCAGAACACCGCGAGCTTGTCGGCGGGCTCGGGAGTCTCGGCCCAATGCGGCAGGTAGGTGATCCACACCAGCACCGCGCCGATCATCGCGCCGACCATCTGCGCGAACAGATAGGTGGGCACCAAGCCCGAGTCGACCTGGCCGATCGCCGCGAGCCCCAGGGTCACCGCCGGGTTGAGATGAGCGCCGCTCACCCGCCCGACCGAGTACACCGCGAGCGCCACCGCGAGACCCCACCCGGTGGTGATCAGCAGCCAGCCGCCATTGTTGCCCTTGGTGCCTTTGAGCACCACGTTGGCGACCACGCCATCACCGAGCAGCACGAGAAGTGCGGTGCCGATGACCTCCGCGACGAAGATGTCCATGCGCGCCTCCTATTAGCCCAACCGTGGATTGCCGTCGCGGAACTGTCCCCGAAACCGAGGCGTCGTGCAAGTCCCCCGGCTGGGCCGGGGCTTGGGGGTCAGGGGGAGTACGGGTGCGGACCGCTCGAGCCGGTCAACCGAGTCAGCGGTCGCGAGACCTCGAGTAGTCGTGGCGGTCGACGTCGAGCTCGAGGCAAGACTGGTTGGCAGAGCGGTCTCAGTCGGCACGCAATGACGTCGCCGGATCGGTGCGGGCGGCGCGAAGCGCGGGCCGCGGCGCCGCCGCGAGCATCACCGTCACCAGGATCGCGCCCACCGCGACGAACGTTGCCGGATCGCGGGGACCGACGCCGAACAGCAGCGAGCCGAGCCCGAAGCTCGCGCCAAGCGCGAGCAGTGAACCGACCGCGACCCCGGCCAGGCCCAGGCGCAGCCCCAGTCCCAGCACCAGCGCCAGCAGCGAGCGCGCCTCGGCGCCGAGCGCGATCCGCAGGCCGAGCTCGTGGCCGCGCTGAGCCGCTCGGTAGGACACCAGACCGTAGAGGCCGGCGATCGCGAGGAGCAGCGCGATCGCGCCCAGCGTGCTGGCAAGGGTCGCGCTCATCCGGTAGATCCAAAGCGCGCTCGAGACGTGGGCATCGAGCGACTTGAGATCGAACAACGGGACCCGGCGATCGACCTCACGCGCCAGATCCCGGACCGCCGGCGCGAGCTCCAGCGGATCGCCGCCGGCGTGGACGATGATCGAGGCGAAGCTCGCCGGCGCGGCGTCGAATGGCAGGTAGAAGGCGGGTTGTGGCTGCTCCCAGAGCTGGCGGTACTTGCCGGTCTCGAC
>JAQBHE010000567.1:0-8858 GCA_032128015.1 Holophagae bacterium | reverse complement strand
ATCTACGACTACACCTACGCGCTCGACGCGATCCGGGTCGGGGTGCCGGTGGAGGTGGTCTTCCTACGCGACGGCCGGGAGCAAAGAGCGACGATCACTCCGCGCAGCCGCAAGTAGAATCGGCAGCCAGCCGCGCCGGTCATCTTCGGACCGCGCCTGCCGGATTGTGTCGCCATGATTGACTCAGACCTCGAGAAAGCCGGCAAGTACGAGATCGTGCGTCGCATCGGCGAGGGCGGCTTCGGCGTCGTCTACGAGGGACGCGACCCGTTCATCAAACGCACGGTCGCGATCAAGACTTGCACCTCGGAGAGCGAGGACACCCGCCGCCGGTTCGTTCGTGAAGCGGAGATCGCGGGCAACGTCGTCCATCCCAACATCACCGTCGTCTACGACTTCGGCTACGAGGACGGGGTGCCGTACCTGGTCCAGGAGTTTCTCTCCGGCGAGGACCTCGACAAGAAGATCGCTCGCGGCGAACCGATCGCCCTCGCGACCAAGCTCGACTACCTGCTGCAAACGGCCCAGGGGATCGGATTTGCCCACGAAGAGGGAGTCACCCACCGCGACATCAAGCCCAGCAACATCAGGATCCTCGAAGACGGCCGGGTCAAGATCATGGACTTCGGGATCGCCAAGACCGAGGGCGGCACCGCGCTCACTCGCACCGGCACGACTCTGGGAACGCCCGCCTACCTGTCGCCAGAACAGTTGCGGGGCGAGGCGGTCAGTTCGCGCTCCGACATCTATTCGTTCGGGGCCCTCGCCTACGAGCTGTTGACCTACCGCCGGATGTTCTCGGCCGAGACCATCTCTTCGCTGTTCTTCCAGATCCTCCACCAGGCGCCAACAAAGATCTCGAGCCAGCTCGCGGACTGCCCGGCGGAGCTCGACGAGCTGATCGTTCGTTGCACCGAGAAAGACCCGGCGCAGCGGATCCACAGCTTCATCGACGTCGTCGCCGGCTTGAGACGGGTGATCGACTCCCTCGAACCACAGCCCTTCGACCTGCCGACGATCCTTCCCGCCACCACCACCGAAACGACGCCTGTTCGCAAACTGGCCGCACCGCTAGCGCCTCTGACCGCAGCGAAGGCGGCGTCACCGATTCCACCGGCGTCTTCGGTTCCGCCGGCGTTCTCGGCTCCGCCGGCGTTCTCGGCTCCGCCGCCGCCCTCGCCCACTCCCGACCGGCAACCGGCGGTAAAACCCACGGTCGGCGCTCCCGCGATCCGCGAGGTCAAGACCCGCCGCCGACGCCGGCGCGTGCTGGTCATGGCGAGCGGCGCCGTCGCGCTGGCGTTGATCGCGGCGCTCCTCGTCGTTGCCGTTCGGCGGACGGCGGCCGCCGCCACGGGCACTCTGGTGCTCGACGCCGCGCCGTGGGCCGAGGTGGTGGCAATCGTCGACGTCGCAGGCAAGAACGCCGCGCCGATGCACTCGAGCGGCGAGCCCTTCACCACTCCGCTTGCCGTCCCCCTGGCGCCCGGGCGCTACCTGGTGACCCTGGCGCACCCGCCGAGCGGCAACCAGCAATCCGCCGAGGTCGAGATCGAAGCGTCTTCCACCGTCGTCCAACGGCTCGAGCTGAATCCGGTCGACGTCGCCGAGTACCTTCGCCTCGCGGGCTTCCAGTGATCCGTCGGATCGCTACCTTGGCGTTGATCTGGGTCGCGCTCGCGACGCTCTTGGTCGCGCACGCGACGGCCTTGGTCGCGCACGCGACGGTCGCCCGCGCCGATTCGCGAGCGGCCTTCCGCGAGGGAGTGCGCGCCTACGAGGAGGGGCGATGGGCAGACGCCGCCGTGCTCTTGCGCACCGCGGTGGCCGAGGATCCCCGCGACAGCAAGGAGAGGGTGACGATCGCCGGGCTCCGGCGGATCCCGTATGTCCCGAACGTGGTGCTCGCCTTGGCCCTGGCCAAGACCGGCAGGTGCGAAGAAGCGGTCCCCTACATGGAGGCCGCGGTCGCCCACGATATCGCCGGCGCCGACGCCCCGGTCTTCTATCGCCAGATGGTCATGGTCCGCGCCGAATGCGGGCGCGAACTGCGCGCCACTTGGGTCGCGGACGCAGATAGCGCGATCGCCGAGGGCAGGCGGGTCGCGACCGAGATCGCGGCGATACTCGCGCGCCCACGGATCGCGCGGATCCTGGCGGACGCCGGGCAGGTCGCGGAGCGCGCCGCTCGGGCCCGCGAGCTCCTCGACAGCGCCGCCACGTTGCTCGATGGCGGTCGGCGGTCCAACGACCCCAAGGAACTACGCGACGCCAGCCGGAGTGCGGCCAGCGGCCGCGACCAGCTCTTGGAGATCCGAGGCGAAGTTGTGGCTCGGCTGCGCGAAGCGGTCACCCAGATTCTCGAGCCAGTGAATCGAGCGGTGCGCGCGGCTGAGCAGGCACAGAGCCGGTTCCAGGGGTTGCGTGACGGCCCGGTCGCGGATGCGGCCCTGTCAGACAGCACCGACCTGGGGCAGCGCGCCGCTGCTGCTGCCGGCCAGCTGAACGAGGCGCGCGAGAAGATCCGCGCCGCTCGCGAGCGGAAGGACCCCTTCGAACTCGACGAGGCGAGCGAGCTTGCGGCAGCCGCCGAGAAGGCATACACCGACCTTCATGCGGCCGCCACGCGAGCGCTCGCAAAGGTGGCCGCGGATTCCAGGCCCGCGGCCAAGACCTCGGATGCGGCCGCTACCCCCAAGGTCGCGCCGCCGGTCGCCGGCACGCCGGGGGTCGCCGGCACGCCTCCACAAACCGACCTGACGCCCGCCGGGACTCCGTCCGCGACCGCCGGCGCAACCACCAGAGAGACCGCCCCTGTGCAGTTGGGTGACGGCGCCCGCTTCTACTTCGCCGGGGACTACCAGAGCACTCTCGACACCCTGGTGGTCGACTCGACCTGGCCCGCGCGCGCCCGAGCCCACGCCCATTTGCTGCGCGCCGCGGCCTACTTCGCGCGGTTTCGCTCCGGCGGCGAAGCCGACCCCGAGCTGCTTTCCGCCGCCCGCAGCGAGCTGGCCCAGGGGCGAGCCGCGGACGCCTCGGTAAGCGCCGACGCGCGGTTCTTTCCACCCGCCTTCATCGCTCTCGCGGCGACCCGGCCCTGACCGACCAGCGGCACCGTTGAAACGAACTGGGGAGCTCGCGCGTTATAACCAGTAGAGGGTGCCCGTCCTGTCCGACGCCCCAGCCACCATGGAGTACTCGTACGAGCCGGCCTACCAGCTGGCGCGCCTGCTCGTGGTGTTCGCCTACTCCGCCACCTCCGAGCCAACCGTCGAGCCGAGCCCAGGCCGCCGACTCCGCCACGCCGCGGTCACCGTGCCGCTGAGCCTGCTCCCGGGGAACCAGCCAGCCGCCGCACGCTCGCGGGTGTCCGGCGCGCTCGACAACGTCGCCGAATGCGTCGAGACCGCCCGTCGCCATGGATCGGTGTCCGACGACGCGGCGACCCAGATGCTCGACCTGCGCGAGCGCATCGAGGCGGCGCTCGCCGGCACCGACTCTCCGCCGTCGGCCGGCGATCGGATTTCGCCCTAGGTCCGGCCCTTAGGAGCCCCCCCGAGTATTCGACACGGGCTTCGCGTTGCTGTTCCCCGGAGCCGCGCCGAAGGCGCTTGGCGACGGGAAGACATTGCGGGGCTCCGGAAGTAACAGCCGTTGTCTACCAGCAAGGAGCGAACTGCCGCTGGCACATCGAGGGATTTGGGCCTCTCCGAGGGTAGCGGCCAAGCTTGGGCGGCCGACGAACGAGCGAGAGGCCGGCACTCCCCACCGCGCCCGAACGAGCAGACACACCCAACCTCTCGACGTCGCGATCTATTCGCAGCATTGGCGTACGCCCCAACAACTCCTCACTCGGCCGCCCAAGGTCGGCCGCTACCCCCAGAAGGGACAAGACGGTGCCGGTCCGATCTGCCGCACAAGCGACGAGGTTGCTCGCTCCTGGCCGTAGACAACGGCTGCCATTTCCGGAGCTAACCCGCGATGCCGAGGAGCGCCGGGAGCTCCACTTCCAGGGCTCGATCGGCCGCCGCCGAGTCGCCGCCCAGCGCGATCGCGTCGAACTTGCCGAAGCCGGCGAGCGGTCCGGGGTTGTAGAACGCGAAACGACCGCGTCCCGAGCCCGGGCGATAGACCGCCTCGCCAACCCGGCGCAGCACTTCGTCGAACGGCAGCCCGACCAGCTGCGGCGACACGATGTCCTGCGCGCGGTAGACCGGCCGGCGTGGACGGGCGCCGACTTCGATCGCCGCACGATCGACCAGGTGCATCGGGGTGCTGGTCCCGCCCCAGCGTCCGTTGCACTCGGTGAACCGGAGCGCGCAATCTCCCTGCGGGTCGCCGAGCACCAGGTGATCGAACGAACAGCGGCCGACGTAGCCGAGCTGCTGGAGCACCGTCGCGATCCGCATGCCGGCTGCCGCGAGACGGCGGTGAACCGGCTCGGGAAGCTGCGATGGCCGGCTCCCCACGAACACCCTTTCCTCGCCTTCGAGGATCTGCTCGTAGATGCCGTCGAGCCGGGGTACGCCTTCGCCGGCGGCCGGGATCCACCACTGGGTCGACGGCGAGACCGCGGCGTCTTCCCACGCCACCGCCAGCACCTCCTCGCGGCGATCTCGGCGATCTTCGCCGCAGTCCCGGCGATCGTCGCCGCGATCCCAGCCAGTGGCCTCGAGAAACTCCTCGACACGGCGGCGCGCGAGCTCGACGCCGCCAGCGAGCAACGGCGCCGATTGGAACACCTGGTTACCCATCGCCGAGGCGCAGCGCAAGCGCTTGAGCGCGACCCTCGGGTGGACGCCGGCGAGCTCGAACAGCTGGCGCGCCAGCGTCCCAGGATCGGACGACCGCTGGCTCTCGACCCGCCACTGGGGCCCGAGCACCCGCAGCACCAGGTCGTCGAAACGCGCCTTGTCGTTGGCGATCCAGGTCACCGGCGGCGGCGGCCCGAGCACCCGCACCGGCACCCGCGCGGCGCTCGCGATCTCGGCCGCGAGGCGCCACACCGACTCGATACCCATGAACGGGTGAACGACCAAACCCCCGGCGGCGGCTGCGAAATCGACCAGCGCACCAAACGCAGGGGGCTGCCGGCAGGCGTCTGCCACCCCGAGGCCGCCGGCACCCGCCACCTCCAAGCAGCGCGCGCTGCCGAGCTCGAGGACGTCGCGGCAGTAGTCCTCGTAGCCGGGCACTGGTGGGGTGGTGGCGGCGTAGAGATCGCCGTCGCGAGCGCGTACTCGCGCGCGATGCTGGTACTCGGCGACGCCGGCGATCCCGTCGAGGAAGGGGATCCCCGAGAAGTCATCGAGATGGAGTGACGGCACCGTCTCGGCGGCCGGCCTCCACCGCCATTCCGCCCACGGTTCGAGCTCCGATTCGAGCGACCACTCGCGTGCGAGCTCGGCCGCGAGCCGCTCGAGCGCCGCTCGATCAACACCAACGGCGACACCGAAGTCGGCCGGCCCGCCCTCGACGCCGACCAGAGTTTGGCCGCGGCAAGCGCGCCGGTCGACTTTTCCCGAGCGCAACAACGGCAAGCTCGGCTGCCACGACCAGCGCGCCGGGCGCTTGAACCGCGAGAGCCGGTCATCGAGAAAGCGCTCGATCTCGCCGGGAGCCGGCCGTCGGTCGCCCGACGCCACCAGGGCCGCCGCCACCCGCTCGCCCCATTCGTCGTCGGCAACTCCGAAAACGCAGGCCGCTGCGACGTCGGGGTGGGTCTCCAGCACCTGTTCGACTTCTGCCGGATAGACATTCTCGCCGCCGGAGATGATCAGGTCGCTGCGGCGGCCGACGATGTGCAACCGACCTTCGGCGTCGAGGTAACCGTGGTCTCCGGTTTCGAACCACTGTCCCGGATCGCGCAAGGGAAGCGAACCATCGGCCTCGAGATAGCCATCGAACAAGATCTCGCCTCGCAGTTCGATCCGTCCAATTGCCGGGCTCGGCCCGCCAGCGGTGGCGCCGCGAATCCGCACCGTGACGCCGTCGAGCGGACGCCCGCAGTCGGCAGCGCCGGCAGCTGCGCCGAACCCTTGGGTCGCGACCTGGGAGCAGGATTCGGTCAACCCGTAGGTCGTGAGCACGGGCCACCCGCGAGTGCGAGCGCGCGCGAGCAGCGGCTCGGGGGCCCGCGCGCCGCCGACCAGGATCGCCCGCACGAAGGATGGCGGGTTCCAGGACTCCCGCTCTGCGAGCAACCGATGCAGCTGGGTCGGAACCACCGAGGCCATGGTCACCCGGCCACGCTCGACCGCTTCGACGAAACGCCTCACTCCCGATCCGCCCTCCGGCTCGAGAACCAGCGCCCTGCGCGCGATCAGAGTCCGGGTGACCACCGACAGTCCTCCGACGTGCGCGAACGGCAGGCTGAGCAGCCAGCGATCGTCGTCTTGCCATCCGAGGTTGGCTGCGCTCGCTTGCGCGGAGGCGGCGAACGCTCGGCGACTGAGCACTGCCGCGCGCGGTCGGCCGCTGGTGCCTGAGGTGAAGAGCACCGCCAGCGGTCTCCGAAAGTCGACGGGTCGGCGCCCGTCGACCACCCCGACACTGCGCAACGGATCTGGCTCCGACCACTGCTCGTCGATCGACAGGCGGACCCTAGCCTGGCCGATCGCGCGCTCGCGCTCGGCCAAGGTCCACCGCGGATGGATGGCCACGAAAGGAATCCCGGCCTCGATCAGCGCGTAGCAGGCGACCAGTTGGGGAAGCCGGCTGGCGCCGAGAAGCGCCACTCGAGGATGCTGATCGCCTTCCTCTCGACCGCCGCCGAGACACTCCTTCAACCAGGCGGCGCTCGCCGCCACCCGCGGCGCGAGCTCGCCGTACGTCCAGACCCGATCGCCTTCGACCACCGCATCTCGTCCGGGCTGGGCCGACGCGGCCGCGAGGAAAGACAGCGGATCCGCGATCACCCGATACTCCGACCCGCGCCCAGCACCTGGCCGAGCGCGAGCAGCGCGCTGAAGGCCAGCAGCAGACGAGCGGTGCGCGCAAGCGCGAGGTTCAGGCGAGCGCCGTCTTCCCGCGCCACGAACCGCAACCCGGCGACCGCCCAGGGCAGCACGAGCACGGGCAGCAACGACCACGCCTGAGCGCTGCGAAGAACGTCGAAGACCGGCAGCGCAAAGGCGCCGAGGACCAGTGCGCCGTACTCGACGCGGGCAAAGCGCGGCCCCAGCAGCACCGCCAACGTCCGTTTCCCGGCCGCCGCGTCGGAGGCTCGGTCGCGGAGGTTGTTGACCACCAGGATCGCGGTCGTAAGCGCCCCCACCGCGAGCGCGGGCGAGACGGCGACCGCCGGCACCGCGCGACACTGTACGAAGACCGTGCCGAGCACCGCCACCGGTCCGAAGAACCCGAACACGAAGACGTCGCCCAGGCCGTGGTAGCCCAGGGGGTACGGTCCTGCGGTGTAGGCGATACCGGCGGCGATCGACAGCGCGCCAATGACCACGATCCACACCCCGGCGATCGCCACCAAGTACCCGCCGACGAGAACCGCTGACCCGAACGCCACGACGATTCCGACGGTCATCGCGCGCGGCGACAACAGCCCCGACTGCACCGCGCGCCGCGGACCGAGACGGTCGACCGAATCGGCCCCTTTCTCGAAGTCGAACAGGTCATTGGCGAAGTTGGTCCCGATCTGGATGAGCACGGCGCCCGCCAATGCGGCGACCGCCGGGCCGAGCGCGAAGCAACCCACGCTCTGCGCGCAGGCGGTGCCCACCAGCACCGGCGCGAACGCCGCCCACAGAGTCGCCGGCCGAAACGCCGACCACCACACGGCCAAGGACATCCCGAGAGAGCTCACGCGCTACCTTCTCCCGGCGCGGCCCACCACCCGCTCGACGATCCTAGCCAGCGCGGCAGGCGCCTCGAGCAGGACGTTGTGTCCCGCGCCCTCGACCACCGCGACCGCGACCCCCCAGGTCGCTGCAAGATCGCTGGCGATCGACCGGAACTTGAGATCGAGCTCGCCGGCCACCAGCTCGAGCGGCCGGCGGTGCGCGAAGTCGGCGACGGCGGCCCGGTAGTCGGGCATCTTCGCCAGACTGAGACCGCGCATCGCCCGGCCCAGCGCTCGAGGGTCGAGCCCGGCGCGGATGCGTCTCTGGTCGGCGAGGCCTTCGGCCGGGGCAACCTGC
Organism: Holophagae bacterium; assembly: GCA_032128015.1. Lineage (GTDB taxonomy): Bacteria > Acidobacteriota > Thermoanaerobaculia > Multivoradales > Multivoraceae > JAQBHE01. The sequence continues at coordinate 702 of JAQBHE010000567.1, read as the reverse complement.
TGGGAGCGAAACAGCGGCTGTGTCGCCCAGGACTCGAAGAACGCTTCGAGACCGCGCTCCTCGAGCAACGACGCCCAACGGTCGTCCTGCTGCCATCGATGCGTTCGTTCGGCGGCGGTCTCGAGACCCCCGTTGACCCCGACCAAGACCGCCGAGGCGAAGCGATCCGGGTGGCGGGCGAGCAGACCGAGACCGACCCGGGCGCCCAGCGAGTAGCCGACCAGGTGCGCGCCGTTGGGCGCGCCGCCGCCAACGCCGCCCAAGGTGAGCGTGAGGGTCGCGGCGATCCGATCGACCTCGGCGTCGAAGCTCGGGATCTCGAACGCCGACGCCGCGGCGTGACCCGCGAGGTCGGGACAGTGGGCGACCCACGAAGCGGGCAGGCGCTCGAGCAGCGGCAGCCAGGACGCGCCGCTTCCGGCAAAGCCGTGGAGTAGCATCAGCTGCGGCGCGCCTCCGCCCGCGTGCATGGTCATCGCTCGCCCGCGGCGGCGTCCTGTCGGGACCACCAGGCGTCGAGCCGGCTGCGCAGAGACTGAATCTCGCGGCGCGCACTATCGGGCTCGACCACGACCTCGACCAAAGTCGGAGTCAACGACTCCAGAGCGTCGCGCAGCGCCTGCTGCAGCTCTTCGACCCGCCGCGGCGCGCGATATGCGAGACCGAAGGTCTCGGCGATACCGGCGAAGTTCCGACCGTGAG
>JAQBHE010000566.1:0-7878 GCA_032128015.1 Holophagae bacterium | reverse complement strand
GCGCTCGAGCAGAAGGTGCGGCTCTACGCGGTGGTGCCGATGGCGATTCTGTTGGTGGTGACCGCGGTCCTCGTCCCCCGGATCTTCCAGCAGGAGCAGAGCCCCGGGCTCGACGTCGCCGCCGACGCCCCGGCCTTCCACTTGAGCTCCGCGCTCGAGGAGCTCCAGGGCGAGCCGGTCTACGCCGTGGCGGCCTCAGGCGGCGGCACCCGCGCCGCTCTCTACTCCTACTCGGTGCTGCGCGGCCTGACCGAGCGCGGGCTCGGCAAGCGTGTCGTGCTGCTGAGCAGTGTTTCGGGCGGCAGTCTCGGGGTCTCCTACTTTGCCGCCTTCCGCGAGCACCTGGCGCCGGACGACTCGGGCGGGTTCGAGCAGGTGGCCCCCGCCTGGCAACGCTTCCGGGGGGTCCTGGCGGCGCCTTACATCCAGCAGGTGCTCGCCGCGTCGGGCGAGTGGCGCTTCGTGACCGGGGCCCGACTCGGCCAGTCGCTGACCGAGAGCTTCGAGCGCTGCTTCTACCAGGGGCGCGACGATTGCCCTCCGGCACCCTCGGGCTCGTCGCAGACGACGGTCGGTGAGCTCGGGACAGTTCGCGAAGGAAGCCGGTACAAGACCGGTCTGGGGCTGATCTTCAACGCTGCGGTCACCGGCTCGTTCGACGCCTCTGACCTGCGGAACGGCGAGTGCCGCGAGAACGCCAGCAAGAACAGGTTCCGCGACTGCGCCACCAAGGCCACGGCAGGCAGCCGCCTAGCCGTCACCAACCTCTCCTCGATGACTTCCCAGAGCGTCCGCACGACCGGCAGCTGGCCTCTCGACTTCCGCTACGCTGTCGTCCGCGACCCGGCGGCCCCGCTGGCCGCTGCAGCATCGTTGAGCGCCAATTTCCCACCGATCTTCTCGAACGCGGCGGTTGCGTTCAACGACGGCGACCGCACCAGGCGGTACTGGGTGACGGATGGCGGCGCGGTCGAGAACCGTGGCATCGTCTCGCTGCTGCTCGGCCTGCGGGCCGCGATCACGCAGATCGAGGACAGCGCAGACGCGGCCGGGCCGTCGGCCGATGGCGCGAGCGAGCCGGCCGCAACGGCGGAAGCCGAGGACAAGGTTCGAGCGGCCGCGGCTGCCTGCGACGGCCTGGAGGTGCCGAGGGTCGCATCCAGCTCCTATCCTCCAATCAGGGTCCTGGTGGCCGAGGCGTCCGGCACCTCGATCGGCTACCAGGAGGACCGGGGGCTGGGCGCCAAGGGCGCGTCCAGCCGTCAGATCGCCAACAAGCTCGCCGGCGAGCTGGCTGGCGAGGTCAACCGCCGCTACTGTGCGCTCACCGGAGGCGCCGCCGGAGTGGAGGTCATCTACCTGCCGATGCCCGAGACGCTACGGATCGGGTTCGGCACGAACTGGGAAATGCCCGACCGGATCACGGTACGGGACCCGGGGCTCTGGTACCAGAAGGCGCCACCGCTATGGCGGTTCTGGGCCCCACGACCCGAGAAGCTGAAGCTCTCCCAGGAAGAGATCCTCGAGGCGATCGATGGCTTGTACGCCAAGCGTGGCGATGACGGCCGAGACCCGCGAGAGGAATTGGGGCTCGACTCCCGTTTCTGGGAGTGGGCGAAGGACGATGTGACCGGAACCGGTCAACGGATCGACCCCAGGGACCGGCTGGAAGAGGCTCTGAATCGCGCCCCCTGAGCCCCTGGCTCGAATCCGCGGGAAACTGAACCCCATTCAGATTCGGGTTCGGGCAGCGATGCTCAAACTCCCCGCCGCAGTCCCGTTGGGTCCAGCGCCGACCGCCGCCGAGCTAAGCTCGGGGCGCAGTCAAACGAAGTTGTACCGAGACGACAGGAGGTATCGGATGTTGCAAGCAGGAGAGCATCGCGGGTTCGCTATTTCGATCGAGGAGCCGGGCATTGTCGTGGTGACCTTACCCGTCCCGATCGGCTGAACGGCATGCGTCCTGAGATCAAGCGCGATCTGGTCGAGATCCTGGCTCAAGTCCAGATGGACGACGCAGTCCGAGTCGTGGTGTTCACGGGCTCGGGTCGGGCTTTCTCGGCCGGCGACGACATCAGCGGCAAGCCCGCGGAGCTCGGCGAGGCCCCGGGTCTGGTGCCCGACATCCACCGCGGTCACCACAATGTCCTCGGTACCTACAACGGATTGCGCCGTATCTCGCAGCCGCTCAACCAGGCGGTGCGCGCCCTCGACAAGCTGACCGTGGCGGCGGTCAACGGAGTCGCGATCCAGACCGGATTCTCCCTCGCGCTGTCGACGGACTTCCGGATCGCGGCGCGCGGCGCTCGCTTGGGCAGCGGCACTCTGCGATTCGGTCTGCTCCCCGATGAAGGCGGCCAGTACCTGCTGGTGCAGCTGCTGGGGGTCGCCGGGGCGATGGATTTCCTGATGCGGAACCGGATCGTCGACGCCGACGAGGCGCTACGGCTGGGTCTGGTCCACGAGGTGGTCGAACCAGCCGAGCTCCACGAGCGGGCGCTCGAACTCGCCCGCGAGCTGGCCAATGGTCCGCAAGTGGCGATGCGCTTGCTCAAGCGGTCGATCTACAACGCAGCCGAGCTCACCTGGGAACAGGCGCTCGAGGACATCGCATCGAAGACCCCGATCGGCGACCATCACCCGGACGCCCGCGAAGGTGTTGAGGCGTTCCAGGAAAAACGCTCGCCGCGCTTCAACCGCTGGCTCGAGACCTAGGAGCCGGTTCAGACCAGAAGCTGGATGCCGCCGACGAACAGGCCCGCGAGCAGCAGCAGGGGCACCGCGATCAGGCCGACGACCAGCAGCACCGGTCCCACCACCAGCGCCAGCGGCACGATGGCGACCATGACCACCGCGGCGATCGCCAGAGCCGCCAAGATCTTGATGGGCAGCCAGACCACTTGGAAAGCGAGCTTGAGGATCGCCGTCATCAAGCAGAACGCGCAACCGACCACCAACAGACCGCCAGCGACCGTGAGCAGGGTGAGCAATGCGAACATCTTGACCTCCAAGGAGCACTACGGTCGTCTCGTGCCGGGTGTTTCGTGACCAGCGGCGGTCGCGGAGCCCCCGAAGTTCTCGGTCCGGCCGGTGGCGCCGGCCGGGGGCTCGATCTCGGACTCAGGGCTCGGGCGGGCGCGGTGTGATCGGCTGGTCGATGATCGCGCGCGCCACCGCGTCGTGGAACTCGGGGCGTAGCGCCAGCAGTTTGCGGTTGTCGCGGCTCGGGTGAACGCGGTGGGTCAGAAGCACCGCGAACAGCTCGCGATCGGGGTCGATCCAAATCGAAGTGCCGGTGAAGCCGGTGTGGCCGAACGACGAGGCCGAGAAGTACTGTCCGGCCGAGCTGGGGTCCGAAGGAGTGTCCCAACCAAGCGCCCGGCTACTGCCGGGCACCAGCTCCGCGCGGCGGGTGAAGCGCTCGATGGTGGCGCCGTTGAGCACCCGGACCCCGCGGTAGACCCCGCCATCGAGGAGCATCTGGCAGAACGCGGCGAGATCGCGGCCGGGGGCAAATAGCCCGGCGTGCGCCGCGACTCCGCCAAGGCCCCAGGCGTTCTCGTCATGGACTTCGCCCTGGATCATCCGCCCGCGCCAGGGGTCGAGCTCGGTGGGCGGAATCCGGTCGCGGAGCGAGGACTCCGGACGAAACGTGGTGTCGCTCATCCCTAGCGGCCCGAACACCTCGGTGCGAGCGAGCTCGTCGAGCGGCCGCCCTCCGACCCGCTCGAGGATCTCGCCGAGGAGCAGGATGCCGAGATCGGAGTAGACGGTCTTGGTGCGCGGCGGGTCCGCGAGAGGCAGTCCGCCAATTTCTTCGAGGTAGGCGCGCTTCGCGGCCGCGGGCTCGAGGTGGCCGTGCCGACGATAGAGATCGGTCCACCACACGATGCCACTGGTGTGAGTCAGCAGGTCGGCGACCGTCACGCCTCGAAGCTCGGGATTTGCGAGCTCGGGCAGGTAGTCGGTGATCGAGCGCTCGAGCTCGAGCTCGCCGCGCTCGAACAAGATCATGGCCACGGTGGTGGTCGCGACCACCTTGGTGAGCGACGCGAGGTCGAAGCGGGTCGAAGTCTCGATCCTCGACGAAGCCGGGTCGACGTCGAAGCGTCCACGCGCTTCCTCGAGAACCAGGCGACCCCGGCGCCCCACGACGACCACCGCGCCCGGCATCGCTCCTTCGGCGATGCCGCGCTCGATGACCGCGAGTGCTTTGTCGAGCCCCTCGCGGGACATTCCGACCTCTTCGGGCGCAGTGAGCTCGAGACCGCGGGGTGCGGGCAGTTCGATGCCACTTCCGCGTGGCCAACGCTCGGCGAGCTCGATCGGCAGGTGGCCGGCGATGCCGCGCTCCCCGAACAGCGCCAGCGCTGCCGCGCGTTGCGAAGCTTCGCCGCCGTCGTAGGTCGCGAGGTGGGCGCTCGCGCCCGGGACCGCGGTCAGTACCCAGGGGTCGGCGAAGGCGACGACGACGACCGGCCGACCCGCCGCGATCAGGCGCTCGAGCAGTGCTGGAAGCTCACCCGTGCCAGGCCTGTCGGCGCCTCCCTCGACAGGGGGCCGCCAATTGCGATCGTGAGTGTAGTGCGCTACCACGACGAGGTCGCTCGCGCCCGCAAGCTCCTCGATTTGGGACGCGCTCGCAGCCACCGTGCGGCGGCTCAGGCTCACCGTCTCGACCGCCCGCGCCGGCCGGGAGAGCTCGCGCCGGAACGGTCGCGGGTCGGTGCTGCGATCGCTTTCGGCGAGGTAGTCGAGGACCAGGATTCGGGGTGGCCGACGACTGGAGAGGGGCAGGATACCGCCTTGGTCTTGGACCAGAGTCAACGCTCGCTGGGCGACCCGCCGAGCGTTGACGGCGGCTGCCGGATCGCCGACTGGCGGCTCCGTCGAGACCGCGGACCGTGGTCGGTGGAGCCCCACGCGCGCCTTCGCCTCGAGGATCCGGCGCACCGATTGGTCGAGCCGCGCTTCGCTCAGCGCTCCGTTGCGCAGCGCCCGCATCAACGCGTCCCAGGCGATCTCGGGCCGCGGCGGCACCAACAGCAGATCGACCCCGGCGGCGAACGCGGCCACGGTCACCGCACCATCCCAGGCGGCCTCGCGGGCGCCGGCCATTTCGAGCGCGTCGCTGACGATCAGGCCCTCGAAGCCGAGCCGGCCGCGCAGAACGCCATCGAGGATCTCCGGCGACAGGGTCGCGGGTCGGTCGCGGCGGCCGTCGAGGGCCGGAACCGCCAGATGGCCCGGCATGATCGCAGCCACCCCGGCGGCAATCGCGCGTTGGAACGGCAGGAGCTCGACCTCGGCGAGCCGGCGGGCGTCGAGGTCGACGACCGCAAGCCCGCGGTGGGAGTCGGTCGCGGTGGCGCCATGGCCGGGAAAGTGTTTGGCGGTGGCCAGCACCCCTCCCGCCTGGAGGCGGCGGATGAAGGCGTCTCCGAGGACTGCGGCGCGCTCCGGGTCGCTGCCGAAGGATCGGTTGCCAATCACCGTGTTGGCGGCGTCGGTGGCGAGGTCGAGGACCGGCGCCAAGACCAGGTGGACCCCCAGCGCGCGGGCCTCGGCGGCCGTGATCGCGGCCAGCCGCTCGACCTCGCCCGGGTCACCGACCGCGCCGAAGGCCATCTGGCGCGGGAACCCGGTAGCGCCGGTGACCCGCATCGCCACACCCCATTCGTAATCCGAAGCGAACAGCAAGGGCACCCGCGCTGCGCGTTGCAAGCGCTCGGTGAGCCGGCGGGTGGCGTCGGGGTCGCCCGCGAACAGCACCGCGCCGCCGATCCGGCCGGCCGCTACGGCGGTCTCGAGGTTCACCAACTCGGGGTCGTCGGGGTGGCGGTACGAGCCGTCGGCCCGGGGGAGCAGAAGCTGACCGACCTTCTCCTCGACGGTCAGCGAGGCCAGGGTTCGCTCGACCCACGAGGCCGCTTCGGGGTCGAGCGCGACGCCCGATGGAGCCGAGATCGCGGCGAGTGGTAGCGTCGCGAGAAGCAGCCAGACGGTCGCGAGCCGGAGCGAGGCAACACCGATGACACGCCGCCGCCGGCCAGGCGATAGGCTGCGAACTCGTTGGGCCGGGCGAACCCGTCGGGCCGGGCGAACCCGTCTGGCCGCCGCCTTCAGCGAGTGACTGCTGTGCTCGGGCCCGGACGAATCGTTGCCGAGGAGGTTCTCCATGTTGCGAGCTTGCAGGGTCTTGATGCTTTCATCCGTGGCGCTGGTTGCCGGTAGCGTACAGGCTGAAGCCCAGCCGGGCGAGGTTCGATTCGTGTCGTCGTCATCGTCGGTCAACGAGTCGTCGGGCTCGGCCACCGTCGAAGTCGAGCGGATCGGCGGTCGAGAGGGCATGGTATCGGTGGACTACGCGACGGCCGACGGTTCCGCGACCGCGGGTCTCGACTACACCACCTCCTTGGGGACACTGACCTGGGAAGACGGCGACGCGTCGCCGCGGTCGTTCCAGGTGCCGATCCTCGACGACGCCATCGCAGAGCCCCCCGAGACGGTGAACCTCACTCTCAGCACGCCGACCGGAGGAGCCATGCTGGTAGCGCCGAGCTCGGCAACCCTGACCATTGTCGACAATGACGGCGCGAACCCAAGCGGCGGCACGCTGTCGTTTACCGCTATGACCTACCAGGTCGGGGAATCGGCCGGCCAGGCGCAGATCACGGTATCGAGGTCCGAGGGTGCTTCGGGCCCCGCTACGGTCGACTACGCGACCAGCGATGGTTCCGCCCTCGCCGGGCTCGACTATCAGGCAACGAGTGGCACCCTGGCCTGGGCGAGCGGCGACGGCTCATCCAAGGGCTTTACGGTGACGGTGATCGATGACTCCGAGGTCGAAGGCGACGAGACGTTCGGTGTCGCCTTGAGCGGTCCAAGCGGCGCGACTCTGGGTCCAAGCTCGGCCAGCACCGTAGTGATCCGCGACGACGACCAGAGCGTCGAGTCATGCGCGCCAGACTCTCAAACGCTGTGCCTCGGCGCTGGCGGCCGGTTCCGCGTGCAGGTGGGCTTCGATCCGCCTATCGGCGAGCCGAGCCAGGGGCAGGTGGTCGAGATCGGGCGCCGGGATTCTGGCCTGGTGTACTTCTTCGACCCCAACAACATCGAGATGTTGGTGAAGGTGCTCGACGCCTGCGGGATCAACAATCACTATTGGGTGTTCTTCGCCGCCACCACCAACGTCGAGTTCACCCTCCGCGTCGACGACACTCAAGGGAGCTCCGGCCGGGTCTACACGAATCCGCAGGGGCAGTCAGCCGACGCGGTCACCGACACCAGCGCTTTCGCGACCTGCCCATAGTCGGCGAAAGACGGTCCTTGCGGCCGAGGAATCGGCGACTGAGCCAGGTCGGTCACGGGACGAGCTCGAACGAGGCGCCCCAGCGGCTGGTCGGCGAGCTTCAGTTACGCTTCGGCTCCCTCGGTGCGGCCTGGGCCGGCGAGTCGGACCCTCGGGTGGTCGTGGCGGTGTCGGCACGGATCGGAACGGCGCCGGTGATCTCGGTCTCGAACATCCCGTTGGTGTCGCCGAAACTGCCAGCCAGCATTGCGCCCTCTCTTGCGAGCTCCATTTGGAGAGTCAGCGGCCGGCCGTTGAACGGGCGCTGCCAGGACAGCTTCAGATGTTCGCCGACCCTGCGGATGTCGCGAATCAGCTGCGGTTCGCGGGCGCGGGGCGAGGTCAGGGTGGCGCTCACCGTGCCGGCGGAATCGGCGATCTCGAGCTTCATTTCGACCGGGTTGCCCTGGAGCTCCATGCTCAGGGTCCATTCGCCGAGAAATCCCTGGGCTTCGGTTGTCGGGAGTGTGGACACCACCTCGGTCTGCGCGCCGACGGTTGCGCCCATCGTGGCGGCCGCGATCACG
>JAQBHE010000565.1:0-6678 GCA_032128015.1 Holophagae bacterium | reverse complement strand
GGTACCCGGGTGCCGATGTTCATCACCCACAAGAAGGGCATCGCTCTCGACTCGAGCCACCCCACCCTGCTCTACGGCTACGGCGGCTTCGACGTCGCCCTGACCCCCGGCTTCAGCCTGCCGCGAATGGTCTGGCTCGAGCTCGGCGGGGTGCTCGCGATTCCCAATCTGCGGGGCGGCGGCGAGTACGGCAAGGACTGGCACCTCGCCGGCACCAAGCTCGAGAAGCAGAACGTGTTCGACGACTTCATCGCCGCCGCCGAATGGCTGATCGCGAACCGCTACACCGAGACGCCGAAGCTGGCGATCCAGGGCGGCTCGAACGGCGGTCTGTTGGTCGGAGCGGCGCTCACCCAGCGCCCTGAGCTGTTCGGGGCAGCGCTTCCGGCGGTCGGGGTCCTCGACATGTTGCGCTACCACCTGGCGAGCGCCAACGCCCGCAACTGGTCGGTCGACTACGGGCTGTCGGAGAACGAGGACGAGTTTCGTGCCCAGTTCGCCTACTCGCCGCTCCAGAACGTCAAGGAAGGCGTCTGCTATCCACCGACCCTGGTCACCACCGCCGACCACGACGACCGGGTCGTGCCGTGGCACAGCTTCAAGTTCGGCGCCTCCCTGCAACGCGCGCAGGGTTGCGAGAGCCCAATCCTGGTGCGGGTCGAGACCCGCGCCGGCCATGGCGCCGGTACCCCGACCTGGATGGTGATCGAGAACATCGCCGACGAGTGGGCGTTCCTGGTGAAAGCGCTCGGCATGCAGGTTTGACGTGTGAGGGTGTTGAGGGAGTGAGGTGTGACCGTCCGCGCTGCGGCTCCTGCCGCGTGGCGGCTCCTGCCGCGTGGCGGCTCCTGCCGCCCGCGGCCTCACCGCCGGCGCGAGAGCGACGGGCTGTCGGCGACCAGCCACCGCCACGGCAGCTCCACCGAGCGCCGGATGCCGATGCGCGGTCCGTTCTCGGGCTCGGTGGGTGGCGGCGTACCGTCGTCGGCGATGCGCACCGGAGAGCGTGCCCGCGCGAGGTCGACGCCGTCGCGACGGCCGTCGATCAGGAGCGCCTGGCACAGCTTGGCCGGTCCCGAGCACAAGTCGTGGTCAGCGCGAGCGCGCGGGCGACGGCGACGCATCGCCTCGATCCCGGTCACCGGCTCGAGGGCGCGAATCAACACCGCCGCACCCACCCCTTCGTCCTCACATACCACGTTGGCGCACCAGTGCATGCCATAGGTGAAGTAAACGTAGAGCAGACCCGGGCGCCCGAACATCGAGGCGTTGCGCCGGGTCGGCCCGCGAAACGAATGGCTCGCCTGGTCGCCCACGGCAGCATAGGCTTCGACCTCGACGATCCTCCCGCAAGCGCCGCCGGCAAACAGCAGCTTGTTCAGGAGCTCGGGGGCCACCGAGAGCACGTCGCGGCGGTAGAACGATCGCGGCAGCAGCCGAGTCTCGAGCGCTACCATTCGAGCACCGAGTGCGCGGCCACCAACGCCTCTCGCCTCATCACCGAATCGAGGACACCACGATGACCACCGCTCACTCCGTCGCCTTCGTCGGCCTTGGCGTCATGGGCTATCCGATGGCCGGGCACCTGGTCCGCGCCGGGCACCGGGTCACCGTCTACAACCGCACCGCCCAGCGCGCCGAGAAATGGCGAGCGGAGCACGGCGGCGCCATCGCTTCGACCCCAGCCACCGCGACGCGGGGAGCCGACATCGTCTTCCTGTGCGTCGGCGCCGACGACGACGTGCGCGCGGTCGCTCGCGGCGACGACGGGGCGCTCGCCGGCTTGTCGGCCGGCGGGCTCCTGGTCGACCACACCACCGCCTCGGCGACGGTGGCTCGCGAGCTCGACGCCGCCTGTCGGGCGCAGGGCTGCGACTTCGTCGATGCGCCAGTCTCGGGTGGCCAGGCTGGCGCCGAGAAGGGTGCGCTGACGGTGATGTGTGGCGGTGACGGCGCCGCGTTCGACCGCGCCCGACCGTTGATCGCCGCTTACGCCAAGGCGATCACCCTGCTCGGCCCTGCCGGCAGCGGTCAGCTTACCAAGATGGTCAATCAGATTTGTATTGCCGGTTTGGTCCAGGGGCTGGCCGAGGGCCTGGCGTTCGCCGAGCATGCCGGTCTCGACCCGCGAACGGTAGTCGGCGCGATCTCCCAGGGCGCGGCGCAATCGTGGCAGATGGACAACCGCCACGAGAACATGATCGACGGCCGATTCGACTTCGGATTCGCGGTCCAGTGGATGCGCAAGGACCTGGCGATCGCGCTCTCCGAGGCCCGCAGCAACGGCGCCCATCTGCCGGTCACCGCTCTGGTCGACCAGCTGTACTCCGAGGTCGAGGCGCGCGGCGGTAAGCGCTGGGACACCTCGAGCCTGATCGCTCGACTGCGTGGCTGAGCGAGTCGCGACCGGTCCGATTCGGCGACACGGCACCGCGACAGCCCGAACCGCGACGACACTGACCATAACGGTACTGACCGTAACGGTACTGACCGCGAGTACAATCGAACGCGATGATCCGCCCTCTGCCGCCGCTCCCCGGTATCGACTCCGCGACCGCCCCCACACCCGACGATCCGGGCTACTCGGACTGGGTCGAGCGGGTCGGCTTCTCCCCCGCAGGGGTCGACCGAGGACTGATCTGGGACCATTTGCACCGTAGCCCCGAAGAACGCCTGCTCGTCCTCGAGCAACACACTGCCGCCCTCTTGAGCCGCGGTGGACGACGTCCAGAAATTCTCTGAGCTTTTGGAGCTCCTGGCGGCGCGGCGGATCAACTACGTCCTGGTCGGCGGGGTCGCGGCGGCCCTCGCAGGCGCGCCGATAACCACCTACGATTTGGATCTGATCCCCGATCCTGATCGTTCGAACCTCGATCGCCTGGTGTCGTTGCTGCTCGATCTCGAAGCAAGCTACGCCGATCCCGCCGGACGGCATATCTCCCCGAACCTCGAACGACTCCAAGCGAATCGGATGAATCTCTTTCGCACTCGCCTCGGCCGACTCGATGTCGCCAAGCAAATCGGTCGAGGCATGGCGTTCGAGGAGGCCCATCGACGGTCGTCATTTGTCCAAGTGCGAGGCGTCGAGGTGCGTATCCTCGACCTCGACGCGCTGATCGAGAGCAAAGAAGCCGCCGATCGGCCAAAAGACCGAGCGGTGCTGCCAATCCTTCGTGAGACCCTCCGCCTGTCGCGTGCTCGTGATCAGCCTCCGAAATGTGCTGAGTAGCGCATTCCGCCCGAGCGTTCGCCCAGCTCCCGCGGTGGGCGGGGCTCGTCAGCAATCCAGTGCCCGGTCATCCGCCCCACAGGTCGGGGTTGGGTCGGATGACGCCGTCGTCTTGAAGCAACAGCCCCGGCTCGCGGTCGCGCGCAAGCAGGTAAGGACCATCGAGGTCGACCCACTTCACCCCTTGAGCGACGAGCAACGCCGGCGCCATCGACAGCGAGGTGCCGAGCATGCAGCCGACCATCAGCTCGAGCCCGCGCTCGCGCGCCGCGCGCGCGACCTCGAGGGCGTGGGTGAGACCGCCGGTCTTGTCGAGCTTGACGTTGACCGCGTCGTAGCGACCGGCGATGCGCTCGAGGTCGGCGGTGGTGTGGAACGACTCGTCGGCGCACACCGGCACCGCGCGTCGAAGGCCCTCGAGCACCGCGTCTTCTTGCGGTCGCAACGGCTGCTCGACCAGCTCGACTCCGAGCTCGGCAAGCGCTGCGAGCGCCGGACCGACCTCGTTCGGGGACCAGCTCTCGTTGGCGTCGACCACCAGCCGCACCTCCGGCCGGGCTGCGCGCACCGCCTCCACCCTCTCGACGAAGTCGCCCGGCCCGAGCTTGAGCTTGAGCATCTCGAACTGCGGGAGCTTCGCGGCTTCGGTCGCCATCGTCTCCGGAGTGTCCAGGCTGATCGTGCGCACGGTGCGCGCCTCGAGCAGCCCGGGCAAGCCAGCGCGGTGCGCCGCCGACATTCCCGAGATGCGCGCCTCGAGGTCCCAGAGCGCAGCGTCGATGCCGTTGCGCGCCGCTCCCGCCGGCAACAGGGCGAGCAGCTCGGAGCGCCCGGCGCCGCCCGCGATCGCAGTACGGACGCTCTCGATCTGGGCAACAACGCTGGCCGGGCTCTCGCCGTAGTGACCGTAGGGCACGCACTCGCCGCGACCGATCGCGTGCCGCGAGTGCAGGGTCACCGTCACCACTCGGGTCTCGGTGCGGCTGCCGCGAGCGATCGTGAAGGCGCCGCGGATCGGAAAGGTCTCGACCTCGACGTCGAGCTCGATGCCCCCGTCGATCCCCCGCTCGATCACCGCTCGGCCATCCGCAGAAGTTGCTCGACCAAGGTTGCCACGCCGAAGCGGATCGGGTCGGTCGAAGGCAGCGCAAACCGTGCTCCGACATCGTCGAGGTAGCTCCGCGCTTGGTCCTCGGCGAGCCGCGAAGTGTTGATCGCAAACCCGGCGGCGCGCACTCCTGGGTTGGTGAGCCGGGCCGCATCGAGCGCCGCCTCGACCGTGCGTTCCAACGACGGCATCGGCTGATGCGGCAGGTGGCGCATGTGCTCGCGGGTGGGCTCGTGACAGACCACCAGGAAGTCCGGCTGAGCGCCGTGGATCAGCCCAAGGGTGACCCCGGCAAACGCCGGGTGCGATAGCGAGCCCTGGCCCTCGATGACGTGCCACTGCTCGGGCGGCGCCGCCGGCGACAGCATCTCGACCGATCCGGAGATGAAGTCGGAGACCACCGCGTCCACCGGCACCCCCTCGCCGGCCACCAGGATCCCGGTCTGGCCGGTGGCCTTGAACACCGCGTCGACGCCGCGCTCGACCAGACCGCGAGTGAGCGCGAGCGAGCTGTACATCTTGCCGACGCTGCAATCGGTGCCGACGGTCAGCACCCGCCAACCGCTTCGCTTCTTGCCGCTGCCGACCGGGAAGGCGCGACCGGGCTCGCGGACGTCGAACAGGGTCACCCCGGCGGCCTGCGCCGCCGTCGCCAGCTCGGGGATATCGCGCAACCGTTGGTGCATCCCCGCCGCCACGTCGAGTCCGGCGCGCGCCGCATCGACCAGAGTCGCGATCCAGGGCTCCGGTAGATAGCCGCCGGCGTTCACCGTCCCCACCACCAGGGTCCGTGCTCCAGCGGCCTTGGCCGCGGTGGGGGTCATCGGTGGCAGATCCAGAGACTGGGTGCCGCCATCGAGGCGGAGCTCGCCGAGACACGACTCGGGCCGAAACTCCTTGAGCCCGCGGGCGGTCTTGATATCGATCGGATCTCGGGAGTCGCCCAGGAACAGCAGGTAGGGGGCTGCGATTTGAATCACGGGGTGCTCCGGGAGCTCAGGGCAGCCAGGCGTATCCGAGCTTCACGAACAGGGTGTTCCCGGTCTCGCGCAGGCCCGAAGACTCGAGGTCGAGGTAGGAGCTGGTGTACCCGACGAACACCGCGGTCTGGGCGTTGACTTTGTAGGAGAACAACAGTTGTCCGAACAGATCATCGGTGCGCGTCGCGACCGACTCGGCATAGAGGGCTGGGTCGCTCTCAACCGAGGCGTACTGGAAGATCGCGCGCACGAAAGCGCGGGCATTGAGCTGGTAGACCCAGCGCATCTCGGTGACGTTGGCGGTGAACAGCGCACCGCCGTCGACCTCGAGCCGTTCGTAGACGTGTGAGATCTCGCCCTTCAGATGGTCGCCGATTGCGGTGTTGACCGAGGGCTTGATCGTTTGGTCGCGACCCGGGCGGCGATGGGCGAAGTCGATCGCGTCGGACGTCGAAACACCCAACGCGAAGCCGATTCCAGCGGTCGGCTGGATCGCCCCGAAGAAGAACAGCGAGTCTCTCTCGTAACGGTCGCCGAGGAAGCTGCGTTGGCCTTGGCCGCCGCCGAAATGAACCGCCGACTCGAAGGGACCCTGGTAGGTGACGAATACAACCGTAGACTCGTCGAGCAACTGACCGTCCGGTCCGTCGGTGCGCTCGACCTCGGCGCCGATCCCCATCCGGGTGAACCAGTGGTCGGCGTCGCCAAACCAGCGGTACTCGCCACCGACGCCGGCCTCGCGGATCCCAACCCGCGTCAAGAATCCGAGATCGGCTCGAAAGTCCGGACCGAGGTCGGCGAGATTGAGTCCCACCTGCCAATTGCGGCGATCGTGCCTGTAGTTGAAGTCGAAGGCGAGATCGGAGAGCTCGGTATCGTCGAATCCGTGACGGGCCCGGAGCTCGGCCGGGTAGCGGGTCCGCGACCCCAGTACCTGCATGCTCAGAGTGTCGGCCTGCGACAAGCGCAGCCGGGTGTCGAAGCCGCCGACACGGTTCTGGTATTCGCCGGACTCGCGAGAAGTGAACAGCGCGCCGATCGTCGAGGAACTCTGGAGATCCCGGCGGTAGCGGAAGACCGCGGCAGTCGCCTCGCCGCCAATCCTCTCGACGCTCGAGCCTTCGCTGCCCGGCAGCAGGATGTTGGTGACAGCGTCGCGGGCGACGAAGGCGCCGAGAGCGTTGTTTCCCTCCTTGCCACTCAACTTGGCTCCCCACGACGGGTCGGCGATCGAACGGGTGTAGACCGCCGAGAGCGGCGTGGAAAAGAAGTCGGTCCCCTCGAGGAAGAACGGCCGTCGCTCGGGGTAGAACAACGCGAACTGCCGGTTGATGTCGAGCTGTGCGACGTCGGCCTCGACC
>JAQBHE010000564.1:0-12265 GCA_032128015.1 Holophagae bacterium | reverse complement strand
CCGTCTCCTCGTTCAGCTAGTGGCACGTCTTCGGCAGCCCACGCGTCCATTCGGGCGCGCCTGCGCCGTTCAGCCAGGCTCATACCCTGCGATCCTGGATCGGCACCACGTCGCCGCCGGCTCGGCCCTCGAGCGCGCCTTGGATCTCGCCCGCGATGCGCTCATTGCCTGCCCTCACGGGGTCCTCGGCGAGGTGCGCGTAGCGTTGCGTGGTCGACTGGCTGGCGTGCCCGAGGATCTTGCCGACGACGTACAGCCCGAGCCCTGCGCTCGCTCCGACGCTGGCGAACGAATGCCGGAGATCATGTAGCCGCACGTCCTCGAGCCCTGCCTGCGCCCGCAGCCGCTCCCAGATCTTTTGCAGGCCCACCAGGTGCGCTCCGTGCCTCGCTCCCGAGATCACGAACGGGTTACCCTCCGTTCTCGCCGCCTTCGAGAGCAGATCGCGCACGGGTGCGCTCATCGGTACGGTCTTCCTCCCGGTCTTCGAGTCCTCGAGAGTGAGCACGCCGCGCTCGACGTCGACTCCCTGCCAGCGCAGCGAGAGCACCTCACCTCGGCGCATCCCGGTCAGCGCGAGCAGACGGATCGCCAGAATCGCCGAGGGTAGCTCCCTGCCTTCGCTCTCGGCCTCCGCCAGCACCTCGCCCAGGCGCACCCATTCGGCACCGCTGAGGAAGCGCTCGCGCCGCCGCTCTGGGAAGCGCTCGACGAAGCGGCAAGGGTTGGACAGTGCCTCGCGAAGTCCTTCTCGCTCGGCGAAGTTCACTATCGCTCGGAGCACGGTCAAAGCGTAGTTCGCGGTCCGCTTGCTGCGCTTGCCGATCTTGAGGTGGAGCCGCTGCACGTCCTCGCGATCCAGCTCGCGAACCGGGATGCTGCCGAGCGTCGGCAGGATCTCGCGGGCGAGCACGCGCTCGAACTCATAGATGGTCGACGGCTTCCGCTTCGGCCGGAGGTGCTTCTCGAGGTAGGACTCTGCGAGCACCGCTACGGTGGGTGATCCCGCTTCCTCGCGGCGCTCGCGAACCGGGTCTTGTCCTCGATCCACGGAACCCAGGAGCAGCCGTGCTTCATCCCGTGCCTCCGCCGGCGTCAGTCGCCCGTAGCGGCCCAGAGTGAGCCGCCGGCTGCGCCCGCCTCGGGTGCGGTATTGGATCACCCAGGAGCGCACTCCCGACGGCTTCACCCGCAGCCCGAAGCCCGGCATCTCGGTGTCCCAAACGATCTCGTTCGCGCCTGCCTTCGGCAGCGCGTCGGCAACCTGCTTCGTCAGCTTCCGTCGCATCGATCGGCCCTCCGTTGCTTACCCGACTGCTTACCCGCCGGGTAAGCGGGAGGTAAGCAGGACAGGTCGGTTCCCGTAGTCTAGCAGCGTACTAGAGCGGGAACGCCAGCATTCAAAGGGCTTTCTCTGCGGGCCTTCGCGGACTCCAACGGCGAAGAGCGGGAGCCTACCTACAAACTCCGGAGCTGTAGGTCACAGGTTCGAATCCTGTCGGGCGCACCAATGTTTTCAAGGGTTTGCGACTGCCCCCGCTCCGGCCAGTGGAGTCCGTGGCAGCACAGCACACCGTTTCGAGTCTCTTGGGCGGCCGCGCAGGCGTTAAGAACCGGACGTGCCCGTCTTGACCTGAGCGGGGACTGAGCCGAGCTCGAACTCGTGGCCGACGAACGACCGGACCTCAGCGAGGCGCAGCTCAACGGAGCGCACCTCATCGAGGCGGACCTCCGCGGGGTGAATCTCTTCGGGGCGGATCTCCACGGGGCGAAGGCGGCTGGAGCATCTTCGCCGACATCGCCATGGGAGGCGGCGTTCTCAATCTCGAGGCGGTCGTACACGCTGGGCCCTCCACGATCGGCAGCGACACGCTGTACACCGGCACAGATGTGTAAAAGCCCAATGTCCCCCAACGTCGACGAATCGCCAGTGGAAGGGCTCGGAAGGAACGGTGCGACGCTCGCGGCAAAGGCTAACCAGACTGCAGCACCCCGCGCAAATCGGGGGTCGGCTCACACGGTGCGCACGATCTCGATGGGTCGTACCGGTTCGATCCGGTAGAGGTCGGGACGCCGGTCGCGCAAGGGCCGCACGCTCCCCATCTCGCGCCCTTGCTCGAGGGCACCTAGGTCGAGGTCGCTGATGATGACAGTCTCGTTGTTGGCGTCCGCCTGTGCGGCAATGGCGTCGGGCGGAAACGAAAAATCACTGGGCGTGCAGATGACAGCCTGGCCGTAGTTGATGAGGAAGTTTTCGACCTGGGGCAGGTTTCCGATATTGCCGGAGAGCACCGCATATACGACGTTCTCGACGGCCAGGGCCTGGCTGGCGTAGCGCACACGAATGTACGCGCGCCGCTCGTCGGTGCTGTAGGGGACAAAAAACACTTCCGCCCCGGCCAGGGTCAGCACACGCGACAGCTCCGGGAATTCCACGTCATAGCAAACGAGAATGGAAATTCGGGCGTGCCCGGTGTCGAAGACGCGCAGCCCCTCGCCGGGCTGTATCCCATACTCCGTTCGCTCATTGGGGGTCACGTGCAACTTTTCCTGGGTGTAGAAATTCCCGCTGGGCGTGAAGAGGTGCGCCACGTTGCGGATGCCGTCTCCCACCCGAACCGGGTGTGACCCTCCGATGAGGAACAGGCCGCTGCTCCGGGCCAGTTCCACGAACATCTTGCGGTATTCCTCGGTCATATCGGCCAGAGCCGAGATCGCTTCGACAGAAGACAGCCCGGGAGCCAGCATGCTGAACAACTGCACCGTGAAGAGCTCGGGAAACAACAGGAAGTGGCAGTGGTACTCCTCCGCCGTCTGGACGAAGAACTCCACCTGGTGCCGGAATTCCTCCCACGACGATACGCGCCGCATTTGATACTGAGCGGCGCAGACGCGAATCTTCCGCACCGGACGCTTCATCGGCGACGCGGCGATCCGCCTTCGGCTGGAGCGATACTGGGGGTTCTCCAGCTCCAGGTGAGTCGCAAAGTCCAGACTCTGGTCGTCGCGGAGATACCCCATGCGCACGCCGTGGACGTGGTAGCCCGCTTTCAGGTGCGCGTTCAACGCGGGGTCTTTGAGCTCTCCGGCGACTACCTTCGCGACGTAGTCCTCGGGGGTCATGACGCCAGCGTGCTCCACGTAGCCGGGGATACGCCCCCCTGCAACCATACGCCGGAGGTTGAAGCGGCGGAGGATCGCAGTGCGGGCCTCGTAGAGTTTCCCGGCGACGCCGCGCCCCCGATAGTCCGGGTGCACGCCGATGTCGGCTCCGTAGAGCGTGTCACCGGTGGGATCGTGGGAACTGAACGTGCCTTCCCCCGTGATCTCCGAGTATGAGTGCCAGGGCGAGTCATCATCGAGCTGGACGATGAGCGATGTTGCGTAGCCCACGATGTCCTTCCCGACCAACGCCACGAGCTGACCCTCGGGGAACGCGTTGATCTGCATACGCAGCTCGCGCTTCTTGCACAGACCTGATTCCGGAAGATGCCGATACGCCGCCTTCTGACAGGCGTATAGGGCGGATAGATCGTCGAGTCGCGCGCGGCGGACGCGCACGGCAGGTTCCTTCTTGTTCATCGTCATACACTACAAGAGCTTCAGGATCGAGTAGTGCCGCTCCAGCTGGGGGAGCCCCGAGGCAAGGCCGGGGCGAAGTTCCGAGAGCCCAATGCTCGGGATACCGACAGCGAACGGGGTCAGCGGTCGCGACCGAGGAACCGCCGGGCGAATCTTTGGCCTCGGAAGAACCGGGCGGCTCGGTCGATTCTGGACCGAAGGGAGCACAGGACGAGGCGGGGACGGATGCCGAATCGCGCGGCTGCGAGCGCTGCGCTCGGATACCATCCTCCGATGCCTCAGCTCACACTCCCGGCGACCGCGGCACTGTTGCTCGCGACCCTCGCAGCCTGTGCTCCCGCCACGTCGCAGATCCCCACCAGCGACGGCTCACCGCAACAGCTCATCGCCCGCGCTGCTGCCCTCGAGCTCGACACCGAGTACAGCCCTCCTCCCGGTGAGGCCTTGCACCATCACACCGCGGGTTTCGCGAAGATCCTGTGCTCGGCGGTGTTCATCACCGGACTCGATCCCGAAGACGCGGCCGCCAACGTCGGCGGCTTCATCGCGCCGTTCGATCAGCGTGCGAAGGTGGTCGACACCCGGATCGACCACCAGCGCCAAGAGGTGTTCCTGACGCTGGAGGACGGGGTTGTCCGCGGCGCCCGTCGCTACCAGAACCAGGGCTGTGTCGCGCACGAGATCGGCGAGGACTCGATCCACTTCACACCCACCGACGTGCCGCGGAATCTACCGACGGCCGAGACGACGCCGTGGCCGATGGGCGACGTGCTCTCTACCGATCCGTGGCCGGCCGAGCTCGATCGGGCTTTGGTCGAGCAGGTCCTAGACGTCGGCTTCGGACCGCCCGAGGCGCGCACCCTCGGCCTGGTGATCACCCACCAGGGTCGGATCGTCGGCGAGCGCTACGGGGAGGGGATCGACATCCACACGCCCCTCGAGAGCTGGTCGATGACCAAGAGCCTGACCGGCACTCTGGTGGGCGTGCTCATCCAACAGGGCGCTTACGACCTCTGGCAGCCGGCGCCGATCCCCGAGTGGCAGAGCGAGGGCGATCTGCGGCGGCAGATCCGAATCGGCGACATCATGAGGATGTCGAGCGGCATCCGGATCAACGCGCCGGCCGATCCAGACTACGACGACAGCCAGTACGCCGACCACTACTACCTCTACACCGGGACGACGAACTCCTTTCACTGGGCCGCCACCCGACCGCCGCAATGGCCGCCCGGCACCGTCGGGCGGTACCGCAACACCGATCCGGTGCTCGCGAGCTACTTGGTACGCCTCGCGGTCGAGGGGCGGGGAGAGGACTACCACTCGTTTCCGCAGCGCGCGCTCTTCGACAAGATCGGCATCCGCGACGGGTTGATCGAGACCGACCCTTACGGCAACTTTCTCGGCCAGGGCCTTGCCTTCATGCCTGCACGCGATTGGGCAAGGCTCGGCAACCTCTACCTGCAGGACGGCGTCTGGAACGGCGAGCGGATCCTCCCCGAGGGCTATGTCGAGTACGTTTCCACGCTCGCACCGGCGTGGGTGGCCGACGGCCGGCCTCAGTACGGCGGCGGTTTCTTCTGGGTGAACGGAGAGGGAGCGCAGGGACTGCCAGAGACCGCGATCAGCATGCGCGGGGCCGGAGGCCAGAGCACGACGATCATTCCGACCCACGACCTGGTCGTGGTGCGGATCGGCAAGTACACCGGCGCTGGACCGGGAGGCCGGGCGCTCGACGACGCCTTCGCGCTGCTGATGAAGGCGGTCGCACCGATTCGCGGTTGAAGCACGACGGTCGCGTCTCTGATCATCTCGCGAAGACTGGGGTGTCAATCGCTTGCGAATCGAAAAGGAGGACCACCCATGACCATCGACGTGCCCGAAGCCGAAGCTCGCGAGATCGAATCGAAGATCACCAGCGCCGACAGCCCGGTGGGAATCGACGCCAAGGCCACCCACGTGATCATCATCCACAAGCTGTTGGAGATCGAGCGCCGGCTGTCTGTGCTCGAGGCGCTACTGACGCAGCGCTGAGACTTCTCGCTCACCTGTCAACGGCAGCCAAGGCCGCGCGGGGCGGGCGGGCCAGCAGCCGGTCGCAGGCGGCGAGCACCGGCTCGGGGGGGAGCTCGGTGAGGCAGGCGAGGTCGCGACGCGCGCAGCGGTCGCTCTGGCAGGGCCGGCAGGCGAGCGCAATCGGCGCCACGACCACCTCATGGCCGTCGCCGTAGGGTCCGTTGCGAGTGGGGTCGGTGGCGCCGAAGACCGCCACCACCGGGGTGCCGAGCGCCACCGCCAAGTGCAACGGCCCGGTGTCGTTGCCGACGAACAACCGGCAGCGCGCGAGCACGGCGGCGAGATCGCGCAACGATGTCGGCGGCAGCGAATGCACCGCTCGATCGCGACTCGCGACGACGATCGCTTCCGCTCGAGCCCGCTCGTCCTGGTCACCCCAGCCGACAACCACCGCGAGACCGCGCTCGGCAAGCCCGCGGGCGACCGCGGCGAAGCGCTCGACCGGCCAGCGCTTGGTGTCCCAGGTGGTCCCTGGGTTGACCATCGCCAGGGGACGGTCACCGGCAACCGCCTCGAGGAACGCCGCAAGCTCGGGTGCGAGAGCGGGCAGCGGCAGCTCCCAGGAGACTTGGCGCGGGGGTTCGAGGTCGAGCGCCTGGAGCAGCGATAGGTTGCGGTCGACGACGTGAGCGCCCGAGGGTGGGGCGATGCGGCTGTTTTGAAAGATGCGATTGAACTCGCGACTCTCGACTCCCTCGAAGCCGACCCGTTCTCGAGCGCCACTCATCCAGCCCACCAAACCGCTCTTGAACAGGCCTTGGACGTCGAGCGCCCAGTCATAACGCTCGCGACGCAGCTCGCGTCGGAGCTCGAGGATGGCGCGCAGGCGGTCGACGCCGCGCAGCGCCCGCGGGTAGAGGTGGAAGCGATCCACTGCCGGGTGGTCACCAAGCAGCTGGTGTGCCGGTCCCTGGATCGCCCATCCGAGAAAACAGCCCGGGAGCTGTGCTCGCAGCGCCGTCGCCACCGGCAGGGCGTGCAGACAATCGCCGATCGCCGACAACCGCACCAGCAGGATTCGCGGCGACGCGCCCACGCGCTCGGCGTCGCTTCGCGCAATTTGCGGCGGTACGCCGCACGTGGCGACCGGTGGGATGGCTTGGTTCACGCGAGGTTCCGAGCGCGGTCTGTCGTTCCGAGCGTGCTAAGATGTTGCATTGGCATGGTTTCCGTGGCCACGACGACCGTGGCTCGAACCGACCAAGAAGGCCCGAATTGACGGGAGGCGAGACGATGTTGAGTGCGACGTTGAGTGCGACGTTGAGTGCGACGGTCGATCACGATCTCGAACCTCTTCGCGCCCGAGCGCGGAGCGGAAAGCGCCGGCAATTGCTCGCCGTGTTGGCGGCGCTTCTGCTCGCCGCTCCTGCGGCCGCCGACGGGTGGATGGTCCACCTCAAGAACGGCAACTCTTTCCTCGCCAAGTACCAACCGCGCGAGGCCGAGTACGACTCGAGCAAGTGGCTGATCATGACCGATGTCGGCAACACCATCGCGCTCGCCAAGACCGATGTCGCCGAGGTGGTCAACGACCTCGAGTTCCAGGGCTTCGGTTTGGTCATCGACACCTCGACGATCATGGTTGGCCTGACCGCCAACGACGCGCCCGATCCCGAGGCTTTGGCACAACTCGGGGCGACCGGGCCGGCGGGCGGCCAGTTCGCGGCGGCGGCGGACTTCGATTCAGGGTCGGCTCCGGTGTACAACACCCCGCAGTTCTCCGAGCCGAACCAAGGCGGCGGCATCCCGCTGTC
Source organism: Holophagae bacterium (assembly GCA_032128015.1). GTDB lineage: Bacteria > Acidobacteriota > Thermoanaerobaculia > Multivoradales > Multivoraceae > JAQBHE01. The sequence goes on along the minus strand of JAQBHE010000564.1, from coordinate 4,856 downwards.
CATGATCGGCGGCGGTCTCTTCGCCACTTCGGCGCCGCAAGGCGCCGTGCCGCCCAACTGACTCGCCTCGACCGAATGCCTGCGGGCGTGAGCGCTCCCGCGGACTGTGTGATCATCGCCCGATGGACACTGGCCCGAGGGTTGCACCGTTGCACCGCTGGGTTCTGGCGTCGGTGGTCGCCAGCGCGCTGGGAGTGCTCGGTTTCCGCTGGCTGCGCGACTATCCCTGGCTGCTCGCCTCGTTCGGCGGGCTCGGGGTCGGCGCGCTGGTGTTCGCGACCTTCAGCACGTTCCATCGTTTGGGGGCGCAACGTGCGCAGCTGCGTGACCGCTGGAAGTAGCGGCGATCGCCGCCGGGACCTTCCGGCGCCGCCACCGCCACCGCCACTTAAGGTGCCACCTAAAGTGCCAGGGTGCGGAGGCGATCGCGACGACCAGCACCAGGTGAACCCAACCCCCCGCAATATTGCCGGTGAATAGCAGCATCAACCAGGTCGAGATGCCGACACCGGCGATCAGCACGCGGGCCTCTGGACTCACTCGGGCGAGAGTACCAGACCGCTTTCGCGCGCCGCGAATCGGCACCGAGCCGGCGCGCCGTGCGTAGACACCGCGCCTGGCGCACCGCCCGGTCCGAGCGCGTCTTCGATCATCCTCTGCTCGCCCTCGAGCGCCGAGACCTGGTCTCAAACAATCGCTGCGATTGTCGCAGTCGTTGCGATTGCCGTAGCAATCGTTGCGATTGCCGCGACCACCGTCAGGCTCTGGTGCTCGAGGCGCCGGACTGGGTGAACGTCATCGCTCTCGAAGACGGAGGCGCCAGCGACAACCCTCAGGTTGTGCTCATCCGGCAATGGCGATTCGCGATCGCCGCACCGACCCTGGAGATCCCAGGCGGGATGGTCGACCCTGGCGAGACCTCGCAGGAGGCAGCCGCGCGCGAGCTCCTCGAAGAGACTGGGTACCGGGCGACCCGTTGGCGTTGTCTCGGCTCGGTCCAGCCGAACCCCGCGCTGTTCGCCAACCGCTGCGCGACCTGGCTCGCGCAGTCGTTGGAGCGAGTCGGAGAGCCGGTGGGCGACGGTGAGGAGGAGATCGAGGTATTGCATCTCTCCTTGTCCGAGGTGGGTCGCCGGATCGCTCGCGGCGAGATCGCGCACGCGCTGGTGATCGCGGCGTTTCACTTCCTCGAGCTCGACCGCCGATGATGCGCGCCGTCACCTTCGACGTCACCGGCACCCTGATCTCCTGTCCCGATCTGGGTCGGATCTACTCTGTGGTCCTGGCACGGCATTGGATCAACGTCGAGCCCGAACGAGTGTCCTCCACCTTCCCAGTGGTCTGGCGTGAGCTCGACTGCCGGGTCGCCACCGGCGCCGATCGCTTCGCGTCGCATCCGCAGGGCGCGCGCGGGTTCTGGCGCGACGTCCTGGCGCGGCTCGGTGAGTACCTCGCCTTCGAGGCGACGCCCTTTGCCGCCGCCGAGCTCTACGACCGTTTCTCCCACGCCGACGCCTGGGTGGTCTATCCCGAAGTCACCGCGGTGCTGGACGCCCTCCGAGGCCGCGGCTTACGCCTGGGGGTGCTCGGAAACTGGGACGAGCGGCTGCCGGCGCTGCTCGCCGAGCTCGGCCTCGCGGACTTCTTCGATGCGGTTTGCCATTCGAGCGCCTTGGGCGTCGCCAAACCACACCCCGAAGCGTTCCGCCATGTGCTTTCCAAGCTCGGAGTCGCGCCGGCCGAGGCGCTGCACGTCGGCGATCAGCCGCTAGCCGACGGCGAGGGTGCGGACGGGGTCGGGCTGCACTCGCTGGTCCTCGACCGCAAGGCGGGCGATACGCTGGAGGCGGTGCTCGAGCGCCTCGAGGTGCTCGAGCCAAGCGTCGCGGGTGCTTCAAACGCTCGGACCGGATCCTGAGCGGCGGGGCAACAGTGGACCCGTTGGTCTCCATGCCCGGCCTCGTGAGGCTCGCGACGTTGACCCTGGCGGTCGGATTGCTGACTGCGTGCGCTCGCGCTCCCGGCGCTCGCGGCCTCGACGACGAGCAACTCGAGACCGTCGAAGTCGACGCCGGGGTCACCGCGCGGCTCACCCCTGATGGCGACAGTGTGGCCGCGCCTGCCGCGCCCGAGCTCGCCGGCGCGCTGCCTCCGGACTATCCTGGGGATCTCCCCGTGCCGCTGCCATCGAGCGTCGTCGACTTCGGCAGCGTTGACGGCGTCGACGAGGTCGACGGAGCGCAGCGCTTCGTGCTGGTCGCAAGTCCACTGCCCGCGGCCGAGGTCGAGGCGCAGCTGATCCGTGCGCTCAAAACCTCTAGCTGGCGAGCCGTTCCAGGCGCCGGTCCGCTGCGTCGCCAGCAGGCTGGGCGCTTCGCGAGCTACAGGCTCGAGGCCGCCGGCAGAGAAGGCACCCGGGTGCGAATCGAGTACCCAGCGCGCCGCGAATCGCGGCCAGCTCCGCCTGGCTGAGCAGCTCCGGGCCCGCGACGGACGCGCCAACTCGGGCTCTGTCGGTCACCGCCGGCACGAACCCAACCGGCGATTCACAAGTTCCCGAGGAGTTCGTCGATCTTCCTGATCGCGCTCTCCCGAGATGCACGCATCGCGTCGAGGTCCTCGACCTTGGGCCAATCGTGCGACTTGTCGAAGCGCTTGATCTCGTTCAGCACCGTGGGCACGTGGGAGGTCAGAACGGTGTGAGCGAATCCCCGCAGTCCCGGGGCCCTGGACTCGGCATAGAACCGGTCGCCCAGAATCGTCTGGTTACCTCGCGGCACCTGGTCAGCGAGGTGGACGGCGGTGCGGGTGGCCGAGCGAGCGTCCAGAAAGCAACGCAGGGTGGCCAGCCGGGCCCGGGTTTCGACGGGGCCGCGGCGAAGCTGCTGGGGACAGATCACGAGCCGCGCACCGACCTCTGCCGCGTGTCTTTGCAGTCCGACACGCTCTTCGTGCTGGTGCATGCGGTGTTCTTCGGCACGCTTGGTCGACCCCTCGCGATCGTTCCAGATACCTGGGTGGAACTTCGGATCTTCTTCCGGGATACCGAACGAGGAAAAGACCGCGACCTGGCGGAGGAGCTCGGCTTCCTTCAGGTTCTCCGCCAGCTCCGCAAGGCGTCGAGCTCGCGATGGGGGATCCGGGACAACACTCGCCGCGAACACCGCACCGCTCTTGCGCTTGAGCATGTCTGGCAAGTTACCCCGCAGACTTCGGGCGGCGTCCTCGAGCGGTGCTGCTTGGACGTCCTCCGAGATGCCCCTGGGCGGGCTATCAGTGACGCACGCAAAGAACTCGGGGATGCCGCGCCCTCGGGCGAACCCGATCTCCGAGTTGACCCACGGGCTGTTCTCGGCGGTCTTCGACCAGACAACGACCAACGCGTAGGCGTCCGTGATCGCCGACGTGATCTCCTCGCGCCAGACCGAGCCCGGTGAGATATCGGAGCCCGACGACACTCTGAAGCCCTCGTCTCGAAGATCGCCTACTAGCGAACGCTTCTCCTCCGCATCGCCGGCTGCGGAACTCACGAAGACGCGCGCGCGCCGAATGTAGCCTTCCAACTCATGCATCCAGGGGCCTAGCAGAGCCGCCGGGTGAGGCTCCATGTGAGGCTCCGGGCTAAGACGCGCGCTCAGGAAGCGCCGGCGACAGCGATCTGAGCTTCGGCGGAGGCGAGCTCGTCTTGGAGGCGCTCGAGGTCCTCGGGGCCGGCGATGAGCAGTGCTTCCTCGGCGGCCTTTCTTCCTTCACGCGTCGCCGCGAGGTCCACTTCGCCGGGAAGCCAGGCACTCTCCACCAGCACCGTCACACGATCGTTCGAGATCTCGCAGAACCCGGCAGCCACCGCAATCCGGTGGCGACCGGCGCCGCTCCGGTACCACACCTCGCCGGGACGCAGAGTGGCAAGTAGCGCGGTGTGGCCGGGCAGAATCCCGAGGTCGCCGAGTCGGCCCGGGAGACCGAGCTCGTCACACTCCGCCTCGAGCACTTTGCGATCGTGGGCGACGATCACCAGGGAAAGTCTGCCGCTTCCAAGCTCTGCCATTCCTTTGCTCCGACTCTCTGAGATTCTCGGGGGATTCCGGCCAGCTCTAGCTAGGCGGCGAGCATCTTCTTACCCTGCTCCACGGCTTCGTCGAGGGTCCCGACCATCAGGAATGCCTGCTCGGGATACTCGTCCATCTCGCCGGCGAGAATCCGCTTGAAGCCCTCGACAGTATCGGCGATCTTGACGTAGCGGCCCTCGAGACCGGTGAACTGGGTGGCGACGAAGAACGGTTGCGACAAGAAGCGCTGGATCTTGCGCGCGCGTCCTACCACCATCCGATCATCCTCGGACAGCTCGTCAACGCCAAGGATCGCGATGATGTCCTGGAGGTCCTTGTAGCGCTGGAGAACCAGCTGGGTGCCGCGAGCGACCCGGTAATGCTCCTCTCCGACCACCCGCGGGTCGAGGATGTTCGAGCTCGAGTCGAGCGGATCGACCGCCGGGTAGATCCCCATCTCCGAGATCGCGCGGTTGAGCACGGTGCGAGCGTCGAGGTGGGCGAAGGCGGCGGCCGGCGCCGGGTCGGTCAGATCGTCGGCCGGGACGTAGATCGCCTGGACCGAGGTGATCGAGCCCTTCTTGGTCGAAGTGATGCGCTCCTGGAGCTCGCCCATCTCGGTCGCCAGGTTGGGCTGGTAGCCGACCGCGCTCGGCATCCGGCCGAGCAACGCCGAGACCTCGCTGCCGGCCTGGGTGAAGCGAAAGATGTTGTCGATGAACAACAACACGTCGCGACCCTCGATGTCGCGGAAGTACTCGGCGACCGTCAGGGCCGACAACCCGACCCGTAGCCGGGCGCCCGGCG
>JAQBHE010000563.1:0-7573 GCA_032128015.1 Holophagae bacterium | reverse complement strand
CGCCGAAGCGCCATCGATAGGCTTGGTGACCGTGAGGTCGGAGACCGTCGGCGGCCGCGGCGGCCCGGGCGGCCCGGGTGGCGAGCGAAATCCCATTTTGAAGCTGAAGATGTCGAGGTCGAGCAGCGATGGACGCGCGCTGCCGGCGTCGACCGACTTCCTGCATCTCATCGGCGGGCCCGACGCGACGGAAGCCGCGGGCAACGAGGCTGTCATGATCAGGGAGAGCGCCAGCACGACGGCGCCCGCGACCCCCTGGTGTAGGGCTCGGCGGCCGAGGCGCCGAACGGTGGACTGAGAGAGCTCGTGAAGCATCTCGATCCCCCTTTCTTGGGAGTGGGTTGTCCGCTCATGGTATCGCGCCGAGCGCGGCAAGTCTCGTTTTTTCCGGGTGGCTCGATCCCGGCAACGCGGACCCTCTGCGGCCCTACGAACGTCCCAGCTCGGCCGCTCCCGCGCGAGGTATCCGGTTGGAACGAAGCCGCCCAGAAACTCCTAACCTCCGACTGTGGGATAATTTGGGGATTGACGCCTACGAGGGAGGAACGCCGATGAGACGACTTGCGAGGCTTGCGGGAACTGCTCTGGTGTTGCACCTGTTGCTTTCCTCCGCGATAGCGGCGCAACGGGTCGCGCCTTTCCACGCGCCCTCGGGTTCGTCGCAGAGGGCGGAGATCCCACCACCGCTGCGCCTCGCCGAGCGTCTCGGCGTCAACCCGGCGCTGTCGCTCCAACCTGCCGCGCGTGCCGCGGTCGACGGCCTGGAGGCGATCGCGGCCTGGAACCAAGCCGGTAATCGGCCGCTCCAGAACGGCTTCGCGCGGGTGCTGCCGACCACCGCGCGGCTGGTGCTCTCACCGGAGCTCCTCGACGCTTCGACCACTGGCGCCCGGCGACCCGGGCTCGCGGCGCGCGCGGGAACGGGCAGCCTGGTGTGGGGAACCGCGGTGCGGGTCGAAGACGCGTACCGACTCCGGCTCCACCTCACCGATGCCGAGCTCCCAACTGGGGCGCGCATGTGGGTGTGGGGACAGAACGAACAGCCGCGGGCATTCGGCGTTGAACTGCTGGGCGACGACGGCGACTTGTGGACCCCCAGCGTCGCCGGCGACACGATCTACTTCGAGGTCGAGATCGCGGCCGCGGACCTGAGCCGTGGCGCGAGCTCCGGCTTCGATGTCCGCGAGGTGATGGAGATCGTCGCCCTCGATCCCCGAGGCGCGCCGTCCGCCATCGCCGAGGTCGGCGAAGCGATCGGCGAGTGCGTGATCGATGGCACCTGCATCGACGACGAGTTGTTTGACGAGATCGAGCCCTCCCGCAAGGGCATCGCCCTCCTCCATTTCATCAAGAGCGGTTTCTCGCGGTTGTGCACCGGGGGCCTGCTGAACGATCGCGGGAGCACCGAGACTCCCTACCTGCTGACCGCAAACCACTGCATCGGCTACCAGTCGGTGACGAACACTCTCGAGGCCTTCTGGGACTACCAGACCGCCTTCTGTGGCGGCCCTTTCCTCGACGTGCGGGCGGCGCCGCGTTCCAATGGCGGGCTGCTGCTCGCCACCGGCGTGATGACCGATTTCAGCCTGGTGCGCTTGTTCACCGTGCCGCCCAGCCGCACGTTCCTCGGCTGGGACGCGAGCCCCGCGGCGGTCGAGGACGACACCATCCTGCACCGAATCTCTCACCCGTTCGGCCAGCCCCAGCACTACTCGCAGTCGAACGCGATCACCGCCCCGCTCGCCGCCCGCTGCTCGACCGATCGTGAAGGCCGGCCGTTCCAGGATCTCGGCAAGTTCCTGTACCACGAAGACCTGTTCGGCGCCACGTTCCCCGGCAGCTCGGGGGCGCCGCTCTTGATCGACGGCGGGTTCGTGGTCGGTCATATGGCGATCGGCTGCGGACCAACCGCGCCCGACGGTTGCGACCAGAGCAACCTCGAAGTCGACGGTCGCTTCGCCGAGACCTACAAGAGCATCGCGTCGTTCATCGATCCGGTGCTCACCACCAAGTGCCTGGCGAACGCCACGACCCTGTGCATCGACTCGATCCCGGGCGACACGAGGTGGAAAGTGACCGCCAGGTTCGCGACCGCGCTGGCCGGTGGGGTCTCGGGAAACGCGGTCGCAACACCGCTCGCCGACGTCAACATCCGCCAAGGCGGGATCTTCACCTTCCTCGACCCGTGGAATCCCGAACTGTTGGTGAAGGTGCTCGACGGCTGCGGCTTCAACAACCGTTTCTGGGTTTTTGTCGCCGCGACAACCAACGTCGGCTACACCCTGCGGGTGGAAGACACCAAGACCGGAGCCGTCAGGACCTACCTGAACCCGGACCTCCACCGCGCCGAACCGGTCACCGACACCTCGGCGTTCGCGACCTGCCCGTAGCGGCTGACGCCGGGCTCCTCGGACACAGTCAACCGCTCCACACGCGCCGGAAGGCCTCGTATCCGAGCTCGCCACCGAAGCCTTGAATCTGGTCCTGGCAGTCGACGATGCGACAAGCCGCGGTGCCACCGAAGCGCGGGCCGCGCAAACCGCGACCGACCATCTGCTCGTAGAGCACCCGACTCACCGTCGGCCGGCCCATGACCACGTGAGTCACTCGCGGGTCGTCGAATCCGGTGGTCAGCACCTGACAGTTGCAGAGCACCTGGAGGCGGCCCGAGCGGAACTCCTGGACGATCTGCCGGCGGCTGGCGTTGCGGGTGTCGCCGGAGATCGACCCCGCGGCGATCCGCTCGCGACGCAGCAGGAAAGCCATGCAATCGGCGTCGCGAACGCTGGGACCGAAGTACAGAACGTGGGAATCGCGGTCTTGGCAGATCTCGAGTAGCCGTTGGAGGAGCAGCAAACGGCGAGCGCTATTGTCGGCCCGCAACGCCAACCGCCGGTCGACCTTCTCGATCTCGCCCTCGGTCAGAACCTGGCCAAGCGACACGTCGTCGATCCGGATCCTGGTCTCGGACTCGAGTGTCTCCCACACCGGCGTGGCCAGAATGCCGCGGTCCTGGAGCCGTGCCCGCGGGTTGCTGCCGAGGGTCTGCGCCGGCTCGACCAGGTCGCCGAAGATGCGCTTGAGCTCGCGCGTCCCGCCCTCGGGGTCGTCGTCCAGGTACTCCATCCGAAAGGGGGTGGCGGTGAGGCCGATCACCGAGACCTCGGCGTCGCCGTGCGCCGTCGCCTCCTCGCCTCCGGCCAGCGCCTTCAAGATCTCTCGATAGGCCGGCGCCGCGGCTCGATGAGCCTCGTCGATGACGATCAGGCTGATCGACCCGCGCAGCGTCGCAAGGACCTCTTCGGCCTCGGGAGTACCGGCGCGGATCAGGGAGATCAAGCGATTGGGGGTCGAGACCAGAACACACGGATTCTGGACAGCGCGGATCGCGGTGTCGGCTTGGCCGTCGCGACTGCCGGTGTACTGGCCCCAGAAGCGCACCAGCAACAGCGGCGCGGGCGCCGGGTACGATGACCATACCTGTCGAAAACACGCGTACGCCTGCTCGCACAGCTCTTCGGTATGAGCAATCCACAGCGCGGTGGCCGGCCGCGAGTAGGCAGCTCGCGGGTCGTAACGGTCCTTGAGCCAGAACTGGATGCTCTCGACAGCGGTCCGGGTCTTGCCGGCGCCGGTCGGCAAAGTGACGATGCAGCGCTCGCCGAGCGCCCGGAACTTGACCAGCAGTTGAAGCTGGATCTCCTTCTGGAAGTCCTCGAGCGCAGGCAGCCTATGGTAGGGGTCGACCCACTCGAAATGAGGCTGGGAGTCCGGCGCCGGCACTCCGGCGAGCTCTTCGGGGAATCCCGCCGCCGCGACGAAACGCGAGGCGCCAGGTCCGCCCGAATGCCAGCGCCGCAGGGATTCGACTCTGGCAGCACGCGCGACCGCCGCACGGATCGCGGGCTGGGCCAGAAGGTCGACTCCGTTCTGGATCACCAGCGCGGCCGCGAGCTCGTGCTTGGTCCCCCGGCGGTCGCTACCCGTGAGCTGGCGGCGCACCTGGCGCAGCATCGGACCGAGGTCGCCGAGCAGCTCTTCCAGCTGGCGATGTTGGAGCAGCTCAACCAGGCGCTCGACCGAAGCCGGTTCCCAGCCTTGGGCCATCAGCAGCTCGTCGCCCTCGCTCTCGGCGGGCGGAGCGCCGGTCGCCGGTCGCGCCACGAAGCCGCCTCTCCTGCGCGGCCCCAACGCAATGCCGCGCGCCCGCGCCAAGAGATAGCGGAGTCCGGGATAGTCCGCTTCCGCGATCCCCCAGCCCTCGACGATGTCGCGCTTCGACAGCGATCCGAGCTCACGGACCGCAACGGCGACCTCGTCCGCGACGGACCGGAGCTCGCTCAGGCGAAGCCGCTCGTCTCGGTCAGCCACGGCAAAGCGTCGCGGTTCGCCAACAGCGGCGTCGAACAGGAGAATCGGGAGAGCAGGTTGGCGGGGTCATAAGGTCGCAGACAGGGGTGGTTCAGGTCCTGGGAGCTGTCCTAGACTAGTGGTGCCCAGGGTCAAGCGCCGAGCCCGCGCCCGCCCGTGAGTGCTGGGCGCGAAACATGGCTGGCGTAGCGAATCGTACTCACCAATCCCAAAACGCTCGCCTGAGTCAGCGGGGTGCGGGTTCGCTAGGTTTCCGCGAGCGATCGACCATCGGCGTCGCCGGGGAGGGCCGGCGAGCCCGCTGGGCGCGGAATGACCTATATCCTCACAGTCGCTATCCGAGTTGCTCTCGACCCCGTTTGTCACCTTGACGGACCCGAACATCCGCAGCGCCGCCTTCGACTGGCTCTCCGAGCATGTCGAGCTCCTTGGCGAGGTGCTTCCCTGGTCGCTCCTGGCCCACGGTTTCGTCCACGGCGGAGAGCGGATCCCCCTGGTGAGCCAGCAGGGAATCTTCAAGCCGCGGTCGATGGCGTTGCCGCTGTCCATCCGCACCGGGATGGCTGGACCGTACGACGATGGTTGGGGTCCGGACGGGCTGCTCCGCTACCGTTATCGTGGCACCGATCCCCAGCACCGCGACAACCGCGGCCTGCGGGAGGCGATGGCGCGAGGCCTACCGCTCGCCTACTTTCACGCTATCGCCAAGGCCCGGTACATGGCGGTGTGGCCGGTGTACGTCGTTGGAGACGATGAACTCGCTCTGACGTTCCGGGTGGCGGTGGACGACGCGCGGCTCGATCCCGGGATCGTTCGGGAAGGAGTCGAGCTCGAGTCCGTCGACGAGGACTTCGGATCCAGACGGCGTTACGTCACCAGCCTGGTACGCCGGCGACTCCACCAACGGGCCTTTCGCGAGCGCGTGCTCCGGGCGTATCGCCAACAGTGCGCGCTGTGCCGGCTGCGACATGCCGAGCTCCTCGACGCCGCTCACATCGTCCCGGACACGGAGGAGCGGGGCGAACCCAGGGTCGCAAATGGTCTCGCGCTCTGCAAGCTGCACCACGCCGCGTTCGACGCCTTCTTCCTGTCGGTGACACCAGAGTGTCGGATCGAGGTACGCCGTGGAATCCTGGAAGAGAAGGACGGACCGATGTTGGTGATCGGGCTGCAACGCCTGCATGGACAGAAGATCCAGGTTCCGCGCCAGGCCGGAATGAGACCCGATCCGACTCTCCTCGCTCAGCGCCACGAGCGTTTTCTTTCGGTCACGAGCGGCTGACGAACCGGTAGATGAACGCGTAGCGCGGCGGTTCACGGCTCGGGATCGGCGACCCGATCGGTGCCGACCAGCCGCTCGGCGATCGGAATGTCGGCCGGGGCGAGCTCGAAGTCCAGGAGCTCGGCCGGCGCCACCCAGACCAAAGCGTCGTGGCTGAGGAGCTGAAGCTCCCCGGGTCCAAGCTCCGCTTCGAAAGCGAGGAGCTCGATGTCGCGATCGGTTTCGAGGTAACGGTACCGGCTGGCGCCGAGGAACGCACCGATGGTGGCAGAGACGCCCAGCTCCTCGCGCAGCTCACGCGCCAGGCAGTCCTGCGGCGTCTCCCCGGGCTCGATCTTGCCGCCGGGGAACTCCCAACGGCCCTCGAGGTGCACCCCGGGAGGACGCCTCGCGAGGAGCACCGCTCCCGATCTGCGGATGATCGCAGCGGTGACGCGGACGGGCGGCGATTTGGTGCTAGGTCGCATCTCGAGCCAACCGCGGTGGTCGGCCCAGAGATTCTGCTCGATGCGCGGTCGCCGACGGTAGCCGTCGCCAACGCCCACCCGCTCGTTGACAATCCCGCACCATCGATTCCATTCTTTGTCTCTGGGAGTTGCAATGGCAGAGAAAAACGGCGCCCCGTTCCTCAAGATCTTCGGCTGCTGCTGCGGCTGCCTGGTGCTAGCGGTGGTGCTGGTCTTCGCTGCCGGCGGCGCCGGGTTCTTCGGCCTGATCGGCGCGATGCGCAATAGCGACGCGGTAGATGAAGCGGTCGAGATCGCCGCTCGCGACCCGCGGGTGATCGAGGCCCTCGGCGAGCCGATCGAGAAGGGGCTCTTGGTCAGTGGCTCGATCGACGTTCGAGGCTCTTCCGGCGACGCGGATCTGACGATCCCGATCTCGGGCCCCAAGGGCGAGGCCAAGCTCTACGCGATCGGCGAGAAGTTCGCCGGCGAATGGCACTACCAACGGATCGAAGTCGAGGTCGAGCCGGACGGAGAGCGTTTCCGACTCGAGATCCCGGCCCTCGAGAATGCGAGCCCAGCCCCAGGCTCGCTCGAAGCCGTCGATCCGCCACGCGACGGTTAGTGTTCTGAGGGCCGCTAGTCGGCGACCGGCACCATGACGTGGGCGTAGGGAGTGCCCTTCCACATCACGTACGGGCCGCCGTTGTGAGGGTCGGTCGAGATCCCTTCGAGCTGCGCCGGGTCGGGCACCACCACCATGATGTGCGGCCCCTCGACCACCCAGTGGTTGTCGGCGGTCGCTCCGCCGGCGTAGGGGTCGACGTTGCTCGCACCCTCGTCTCCGGCCAGCATGTAGGCGATCCCGAGCCGTGACAACGCGAGCTCGCTACGCTTGTTCCAAGCGTCGGCCCACGCCATCCAGGGCTCGTCCAGACACATCGGCGCCCGGCCCGTCAGCAGGGGCGGCGTCGGCATGCAAGTGTAGGCCCCGGTCCCCTCCTGGAGGACCTTGCCTTCCGAGTCGACGACTTTGGCATCCGCCGCCATCGACGAGTTGGCCGCCGACAGCGCTTCGGCCAGCGCCTCCGCGGGCTTGGCGGTGTACTCCGGGATCTCGAGCGGCACCATGACGTGGGCGTACGGCGTGCCCTTCCACATCACGTAGGGGCCGCCGTTGTGGGGATCGGTGGAGATGCCCTCGAGGTGGTCGCCATTCGGCACCACCAGCATGAGGTGCGGGCCTTCGACCACCCAGTGGTTGTCGGCGGCCTCAGCGGTCGCGAACGGATCGACGTTGCTGGCGCCCTGGTCGCCGGCGAGCATGTAGGAAATGCCGAGGTGCTCGATGGATAGCGGCGTGTGGTTGCTCCAAGCATCCGCCCAGGTCATGAACGGATGGTCCATGCACATCGGCGACTTGCCGTCGGTGTACTGAGGCGGCGTCGGCATGCAGGTGTAGGTGCCGGTGCCC
>JAQBHE010000562.1:0-9337 GCA_032128015.1 Holophagae bacterium | reverse complement strand
GGCCTTGGCCTCGGCGATCTCGACGACGCTGGCGGCGCGCTCCGGGGTGTCGAACGCTTCGAGGTGTGCTGGGCGGACGTTGGTGATGATCGCGATGTCGGGGCGTCCCAGTCGGCTGACCTGCGCGAGCTCGCCGGGAGTCGACATCGCCATCTCGGCGACCAGCCACTCGGTGTCGTCGGGCACTCCCAGCATCGCGACCGGAAACCCGTATAGGTTGTTGTAGTTGCCCGGGCTCGCCGCGACCCGAAAACGGGAGGCGAGCATCGCCCGCAGCAGTTCCTTCGTCGTGGTCTTGCCCGCCGACCCGGAGATCGCGATCAACCGCAACGGCAGCGCCGAGCGCACAGCGTGGGTGAGCGCGTGGAGCGCTTGGTACGAGTCTTCGACCTCGAGCAGCGCAAAACCGGGGCGCCTGGGCAGAAGCGCGCTGTCAGTGACCACCGCGCCTGCGGCGCCCCGGCGCTCGGCGTCGGCGACGAAGGCGTGGCCGTCTGAGTGCTCGCCCGGCAGCGCGAAGAACAGCTCGCCGCCCCGAACCTGACGCGAGTCGAGGACCACGCGGTCGAACACCGCGCCGGCGTCGCCGGCGATCAGTTCGGCATCCATCGCCTGTGCTGCTTCAGCCATTCGTCGCCGTACCAAGCAACTCTCCGAGTCTGGCCCGCGCCTGCTCGCGATCCGAGAACGGCAGCTCGCGGCCGCCGACGCTCTGCACCCGCTCGTGCCCCTTGCCGGCAATCACCACCGCCCAGCCGCGCTCGCGGGCCGCGAGCTCGAGCGCGCCACGGATCGCCTCGGCGCGATCCGGAATCACCCGGTAGTGGCTGGCGCCGGCCGCGGTGATGCCGTCGACGATCGCGCGATGGATGGCGCTCGGCTCCTCGCCGCGCGGATTGTCGTCGGTTACCACCACCAGGTCGGCGAGCCGAGCCGCCACCGAACCCATCAGCGGGCGCTTGCCGGTGTCGCGCTCACCGCCGCAGCCAAAAACCACCAGCAGACGCCCCGGCCACACCTCGCGTACCGACTGAAGCGCCGCCTCGAGCGCCTCGGGAGTGTGGGCGTAATCGATCCACACCGGCGGCTCGCCGGCGCCGACTCGTTCCATGCGCCCGGGAATCGGGCCGGCGGCGCCGAGGCCACGAGCGATCTGGTGGTGCGCGACCCCGAGCGCTTCGCCGACCGCGACCGCCGCCGTCAGGTTCGCCAGGTTGTAGCGCCCGACCAACCGGCTCGCGACCGGCAACGATCCGCGGGGGGTGTCGAAGGTCGCCTGCAACCCATCGATACCGAGCACTACCGAACGCCCAGCGACGTCGCCGCCCGCACCAAAGGTGATCACTCGATGCGCCTGCCCGCCGGGGCGAGCTGTTCTGAGCTGTTCCGCCAGCGCGGGTCCGCGCGGATCATCGATCCCGACCACCGCCACGCCAGCGGGGCGGAGGAGGTCGAAGATCCCCCGTTTCGCCGCAAAGTATTCGTCGAGGTCACGGTGAAAATCGAGATGGTCGCGGCTCAGGTTGGTGAACACAGCGGCGTCGAGACCGACGCCGGCGACCCGACCCTGGGCGAGGGCGTGCGACGAGACCTCGAGACTCGCAGCAACCGCGCCGGCGCTGCGCAGCTCGCGCAGGGTCCGGTGGAGGTCGCTGGCCTCCGGAGTCGTCCGCTGGACCTCGATCTCGAGCCCGCCGAGACGGCAGCCGAGAGTCCCCAATGTCGCCGTCTTTCGCCCGGACGCCTCGAGCACGGCGACGACCAGGCTGACCACCGTGGTCTTGCCGTTGGTGCCGGTGACTCCGACCGTCAAGAGCTCGCGATCCGGATGGCGGTGAAGCCGCGAGGCGATCGGCGCCAGCAACTGCCGAGGGTGTTCCGTCACCAGGTACGGCACCGGCGTCGGCACCGCGGGCGCGTGGCCGATCACCGCCACCGCGCCGCGCTCGGCCGCCTCGCCGACGAAGCGCCGACCGTCGTGTCGGTCGCCGCTCCAGGTCACGAACAAGTCGCCAGGACCGACCCTCCGCGAGTCGTGCTGGACATCCGCGATCCACAGCTCTTGCCAAAGAGCCCCCGGCGGCGCCGCGATTGGCAGGTCGAACAACAGCTGTCCGAGGGTCATCAACCTGAGCCCCCAGCCGGCACCGCGTCGAGCCCAGGCATCGACCGGGTCGACGGCAACCGCAGCACGTTGACTCTCTGCTCCCAGCTCTCGGGCGCCGGCGGCACTCCGAGGTAGATCAAGGCTTCTTCGACGATCGCCGCGAACACCGGCGCCGCGACCTGGCCGCCACCGGTCGCACCCTTCGGCTCGTCGATCGCCACCAAGCAAACCAGCCGCGGCGCGCGCGACGGCGCAAATCCCACGAAGCTGGCAATCCGGCCGGTTGCGGAGTAGCCGTGCTCGTCCGACTTCTGGGCGGTCCCGGTCTTGCCCGCGACCTGGTACCCCGGAATCTGGGCGGCGCGGCCAGTGCCCTCGAGAACTACGGTCTCGAGCATCCGCACTACCGATTGAATCGTTGCCGGCGACAACGGCAGCGGCACCGGCGGCGGCCGCCGAACCAGCTCGAGCCGGTCGCCGTGACCGAGTGCGCGCACCAGGTAGGGAGTGAAACGACTGCCGCCGTTGGCCAGCGCAGCAAACGCGTTGGCGAGCTGGATCGGGGTGGTCGAAAGGCCGTGTCCGAAGGCGGCGTAGGCGGTAGCGATTCCCGCCCAGCCGGACTCGCTGCGGACCAGTCCCAACCCTTCTCCCGGCAGATCGATGCCGGTGACCCGTCCGAATCCGAACTCGTTGGTCACCCGGTAGAGCTGGCCGGTGCCGGTGCGCAAAGCCGCCTTGATCACCCCGACGTTGCTCGACTTGGCGACGATGTCTCGGAAGGTAAGAACACCGAACGGCTTGTGGTCGTGGATGGTGACGCCGTCGATGGTGATGCCGCCGAGCTGGCAGTCGAAGCGGTCGTCGGGGTGAACCTTGAGCGAGTCGATCGCGGCGGCCGCAGTCACCATCTTGAAGGTCGAGCCCGGCTCGTAGGCATCGCTGACTGCGCGGTTGCGCCACGAGGTCTTTGGCGCGGCCGCGAATCGGTTGGGGTCGAAGGTCGGGTAGGAAGCGAGCGCCAGCACCGCCGAGTCCTGAGCATCGAGCAGCACCACGGTGCCCGCTGCCGCCGCACTGCCGAGCACGGCGCGCTCGAGCTCGCGCTCGGCGAGGTGCTGGAGCGAGGCATCGAGGGTGAGATGGAGGTCGGCGCCGGGTGCGGCGGCATCGAGCTCCGAAGGCTCGATCAGCCGGCGGCGACGGGCGTCGCGCAACAACGAGCGCGGCACGGTCTCGCCGGCGACCTTGGAATCGTACGAGAGCTCGAGACCTGCGAGCCCCTCGTGATCGGTGCCCACGAAGCCCAGAACCTGCGCCGCGAGCTCGCCCAGCGGGTAGTAACGTTGGTTTTCTTCGAGAAAATGGACTCCCGGGAGCGCGAGCTCTCTCACCCGCGCCGCGACCTCAGGCTCGAGCTTGCGCCCGACCCACACGAACTCGCGATCGCTGGCAAGAGCGCGGGCGAGCTCGGCGGTATCGACCGGAAGCACGCGCGCGAGCTTGCGCGCAAGCCCGACCGGATCGTCGACCTCGGTCGGGTCGACGAACGCCGACTCCACCTTGATCGAAACCGCCAGTTCGCGCCCTCGAACATCGAGGATCGAACCGCGGGCACCACGAAGCTCGACGAGGCTGCGCTGCTGCTCGCGTGCCCGCAGCTCGAATTCGACGTGGCGAACCACCTGCAGCTCGTAGAGGCGATACACCGTGCCCCCGAACCACACCGACAACAACGCAGCAATCATGGCCAAACGCCACGTCGCCACTCGCGGCGGCACCGCGACGACCGGCGGCCGACTGTTCGCCGCGAAGGCCGGCGGTCGACTGCCGGGCTCAGTCACGATTCGCACCTTCGGCACGGGCCGCACTGCTGACACCCATGGCACCATTCGCGCCATTCGCGGCCTCGACGAACAGCAGCTGATCGAACCTCGGCGCCGCGAGCCCGAGCCTCTCGACCGCAATCGTCTCGAGACGCTCGGGGCTTTGCAGCCGGGCAGCGACGAAGCGCAGCCGGCGCTCGGATTCGAGCAGCTGTTCCAGCCTTCGCTCCATCCGATCGATCCGGTAGCCGGTGTCGCGCTCTTCGAGGTGGATCCAGGTGTACGACAACAGCGCCCCGGCGAGCGGCAGCACCACCAGCATCACCAGGCCGACTTCGCGCCAGCGCCGCCGATCGCGCTCGCGGACCAGGTACTCGTTGTACACCGGTCGGCGCACCGCGTACGAGGTCTTCATCGCGGCCAGCTCTCGGCTGCCGCCGCCGTCGCTCGCGACACAACGCTCATCGCCAACTCACAGCCGGCGCGCCGCCCGCAACTTCGCCGAGCGAGCGCGCGGGTTGAGCCGGATTTCTTGGTCGCTCGGTGACAGTGGCTTCTTGGTCATCAGCTCGATCAGGCGGGTCTCGGTGAGCCGCCGACCGGTAACCGGATCGGTGTCTCCCACCGCTGCCTCGCGCAGCGCGGTCTTGACGATTCGATCTTCGAGACTGTGGTACGAGATCACCACCAGCCGACCGCCACTCTCGAGCATCGCCAGTGCCTCGTCGATCAGCGTCGACAACCCCGACAGCTCGTTGTTGACTTCGACTCGCAACGCCTGGAAGGTTCGGGTCGCCGAGTCGATCCCCCCCGATCGATGGCGGGACGAACCGACCCGCGAGCGCCCCTGGGCCCGGTGAACGATCTCGCGCAACTCGCCGGTGGTCTCGATCGGTTGCGCTGCGCGCTGCTCGACCAAGGCGCGGGCGATCCTGCGTGCTCTGCGTTCTTCGCCGTAGTCTCTCAGGATCTTCTCCAATTCGGCCTCCGAGCACTGATTGACGATGTCAGCCGCGGTAAGGCCGCGGCTCTGGTCCATGCGCATGTCGAGTGGCCCGTCGTGACGGAAGCTGAATCCCCGAGCGCCAAGGTCGAGCTGGAGCGACGACACTCCGAGATCGGCGAGCACGCCGGCGACTCGCTCGACCCCGATGGCCGCCAGCAACGAGCCGAGTCGATCGAAGGTGCCGTGCACAAGTCGGATTCGAGTTGCCCATGGTTGGAGACGTTTCGCCGCCCGTTCGAGGGCCTCGAGGTCGCGGTCGATGCCGATCACCTCTAGGTCCGAATCGATCTCGAGGAGCCGCTGCGCGTGGCCTCCCAGGCCAATCGTGCAGTCCACGATTACCCCCCCACGTCCGGCGCCGAGCAGCAGCTCGGCAACCCGATCCAACAACACTGGTTGGTGGACCGGGCTCTCCATGCTGCTGCGGTGGACGCGAGCGATGCGCGATCGGCTCCCCGATCGCGATCGGCTCCCCGATCACACGCCCTTCTGGGTCAGGTCTTTGAAGTCTTCGTCAGTAAACGGCTCTCCTTCGAGACGTTGAGCGAACACCTGGTGGTTCCACACCTGAAGATGGTCGAGGGCCCCACACACGACAACCTCGCCGAGGATTCCGGCGGCCTCGCGTAGCACCTGGGGCACCACGATCCGCCCCTGGGCGTCGAGCCGGCCCTGTTGCCCGAAGTAGTTGACCCGTTCGAGATAGCGCTGGCGCGCCCGGTCGGTGGCTGGCAACGCCAGCAGCCGGCTCTCGACGGCCTCCCAGACCGGCATCGGATAGAGCAGCGCGAGATCGCCTCGCACCGAGGTCACGAACACCTCGTCGCCCCACGCCTCGGTCAGGATGCGACGAAAGTCCGTCGGGACCTTGAGCCGCCCTTTGGCGTCGATCTTGGTTGGTGAGCTGCCTCGAAGCATAGGTTCAACAGGGGCATGAGAAACCGAAAGCTGCACAATTTCGAGGCCTAGATTAGCACGGCTACTCCAATTTTGTCTACTTCTTACCACTTCCGACCACCGACAGTTCGCACCGGGCCCGGCGGCCCAAGCCGCTGCAACCCAAGCACTTGCCTGCTCTGCCGGGCGCAAGACGCACGCGCGCCGCGCCTCGAGCCTCGGTCTCGACGCGCGGACCGTCGCCGCCAACCGGTCATACCGGTCGGACGCCGGTTCGCGAAGTCGCCGCCGGTCTCGGGCGGCCGAGCGCTCTCGCCGGGCCTCCTCAGGCCGCGAAGGTCCCCGCGCCGAGAGGATCAGCCGCTTCGTTCGGAGGAACGCTGGCTAACGCGATCCGTCGACTTCGGAGCCCTCGCCCTCTGGGGTCGGAGTACGGAAAATCTCGAGCGCGTCCTCGCGCAGTGCGCGACCCGACTTGGTGCGAAAGCCGGCGAGCTCAGACGGCAAGTCGGACCGGAAATACGACTTCTCCTCGAGCTCGCCGAGGTAGGTCTCGAGCTCCGACTCCAGTCGGCGTCCGCGCTCTCGATTCAAGATCTCGGGACGCACCTCCTCGAAGGACCGCAACGCCGCGGGCCTGACATCGACCACCTCGATCAGATGCAATCCGCCGCGGGCGTCCACCGGCTCCGAGATCGTTCCCGGCGCCAGTGCTTTCGCTGCGGCCTCGAGCTCCGGCGCAAGGTCGCCGGGAGAAACCCAACCGATATCGATGAAACGAGCGGCATCCGCACCTTCGGCGGTCGCCAGCTCCGCGGGCGACGCACCGCCGATCCACTGTTCGCGGATCCGCTCGGTGCGGCTCTGGCGCGCGGCGGCTTCGGTGGCCTCGAGGACCACGATCTCGCGCACCTGCCGCTGCTCGGGAACCGTGAACCGCTCGGCGTTCTCGCCATAGATCCGGCGCAGCTCTTCGTCCCCCACGACGATTCGGGGATAGAGCTCGCGTCCGGTCACCCGCTCGAAGAGCAGACGTCGGCGCAGTCCGTCGCGATACTGGTCGGGGGTCATGCCCCACTGCTCGAGCGCGGTGCGGAAGTCGTCCTCGGTCGAGATGCCGGCGCGCTGGAGCTGTTGAACGACCGCTTGCTCGACATCGTCCGGGCCGACAGTGAGCGCGAGCTGATCGGCCCGAGACAGCACCAGG
Organism: Holophagae bacterium; assembly: GCA_032128015.1. GTDB lineage: Bacteria > Acidobacteriota > Thermoanaerobaculia > Multivoradales > Multivoraceae > JAQBHE01. The sequence goes on along the minus strand of JAQBHE010000562.1, from coordinate 2,294 downwards.
AGCTCGTCGAACAGCGTTCGCAACACCTGCATCGGAGCTTCGGCGGCGAGCCGCTGCTGCTCGGCTGGGTCCTCGACCGAGCGGGCGATTTGCGACCGCCGGGTGGCAAGCTCGACCTCGTAGTCGAACAAGGTCAGGATCCGATCATTGACCCGCAGCAACACCCGATTCACGATCTCGGCGCCGGCCGCAGGCGCAGCCGAAAGCGCGGCGACGCCGACACCCGTGAGACCCATGAGGCCCGCGACCAGGATCCAAGAGACCCAGCGCTCGGCAGCGGCGGAGCTCGACGGGCGGCGGGCGCCGAGAGATGTTGGCGACAGGCTTGGCATGGTCATCCCTCTCCTCGTCAATCCTCTTGTCGTTGGGCGCTCACCGCTTCCCCCTTAGGCCTTCCCCCTTAGGCCACGGATCAGGGCGGGGCGTAGGGGAATGGCAGATTGCGCTCTGCAACCTCGAGATTGTAGCGGCTTCGGGCCTCGACCAGGAGGTCGGCAAGGCGCTGATCGGCGGCCTGGCGGTCAAGCCGCTCCTCGATCAGGCTCCGCAACTGCTCGAGCGGGGGTAGCTCCCCCGGTCGCCGATCCACGACCTGGAAGACATGAAAACCATAGTCGGCCTCCAACACCGCCCCGGTCTCTCCCGGGGCGAGCCCGAAGATCACCTCGGACAACGGCGACGGAACTTGTTCGCGCTCCAGCTCGCCGCGCGCGGCCACGAATACCGCCTCCGCGCTCTGGTAGCGGTCGGCGACCTCGTCGAAAGACGCGCCCGCAACCAGTTCGCCGCGGATTCGCTCGGCAAGCCCGCGGTCTTGCAGTAACACCTGGTTTAGCCGGACGCGTTCTCCAAGCTCGAGCTCGACTCGATGGTCTCGGTAGTACTCGGCGATCTCTTGGTCTCGCTCTTGGTCTCTCTCCTGGCCACTCGCCGAGTCGCTGGGCGGCGAGCGTTTCTCGTCCTCGAGCAGTGCCACCGCCGCCGCGGCCGGCCCCGCATCCGCGGAGACCAGCCGTCGGTCGGCGGCCAGGTGAACCAACAAGCGTTGGTCGAGAAACTGGGTGAAAAGTGCCTGCAACACCGCGCCGTCCAGGTCTCGCGGGTCCTCGTCCATGACCTCGAGGGCGTAGGCCTCGAACTGGTCGTAGGCGACGGCCTCCCCGTCGATCCACGCCGCCACCCCGGGCTCGAGTTGACGGTCGCGGGACGAGCACGACAAACCACCGGCAATCGCTCCCAGCAAGATCCACCAAGCCAACCGCGGCGGTGAACCGCGGCGTACTGAAGTACAGCGCCCTGAGATCAGTGGACCACGTGCGAGCACGACGCCTTCTCCATCTGCTCCAAGGCTTCGCGTGCAGCCTCTTGCTCGGGCGCCACCGCCTCGAGCACCTCGCGCGCAACCGCCAGCGATTGCGCTCCTGGCACCCGGTCGATGCGGAGCACCCCGCCAGGGCTGAAGGTCGCGTGCTCTTGTTCCGAGACCCAGCGGATCAGGCGCTCGACGTCGACTCGCGCGTCTCGCCGCAGTGCGAAGGTCAGCTTGAATCCGCGATGGGAGATCGACTGCACCCGCAGGCGCTCGGCAAACCGCTTCAACTCACACACCTCAGCCAGGGTATGGACACTCTGCGGCGGCGGGCCGAAACGATCGCGCAGCTCCGCGAGCACATCGCGCGAGCTCTCCTGGCCCGAGGCGAGCCGGCGATAGACCTCCATCCGCTGGTTGGTGTCTTCCACGTAGTCTCGCGGCACCGCCATCGCGACCGGCAGGTCGATCTGTGCCGTCGGCGCCTCGGCAGGCACTTCGCCGCGCAGCTCCGTCACCGCCTCGCGCAACATCTTGACGTAGGTCTCGATGCCCAGTTCCGAGATGTGACCGCTCTGCTCAGCGCCCAGCAGAGCGCCGGCACCGCGGATCTCGAGATCGCGGGCCGCGATCCGGAATCCGGCGCCGAGCTCGGAGAACTCTTCGATCGCCGCCAACCGTCGCCGGGTCTCCTCGGTGAGGATGCGATCGGGAGGCACCAGCAGGTAGCAGAACGCCAGCTGGCTGCTGCGACCGACTCGCCCGCGGAGCTGGTAGAGCTGGGCGAGCCCGAAGCGGTCGGCGCGGTGCACCAGCATGGTGTTGACACGCGGGATGTCGATCCCGTTCTCGATGATCGTGGTCGCCAACAGCAGGTCGTACTCGCCGGCCTTGAACGCCCGCATCCGTCGGCCGAGCTCGCGCTCGTCCATCTGGCCGTGACCGACGGTGATCCGAAGCCCGGGCACCAGCTCGCGGAGGAAGC
>JAQBHE010000561.1:0-4939 GCA_032128015.1 Holophagae bacterium | reverse complement strand
GCTGGCGCGGACGTTGGCCGATACCACGACCCGCGCCGCGCCCGCCAGCTCGTCGCCGGGGATGTCCGGTCTCGCCTCGACGACGGTGTGGCCGAGCTCTGCGCACAAGGCGGCGGCATCGGCGACCGCGGCGAGGCAATCGGGGTCGGTGACCGCGCCGTTGAAGCTCGAGGTGGTGATCGCGATGCGCAACGGTGCCGGGTTTTTCGACACCTCGTCGAGGTAGGGGCCAGCCGCCGGGGGCGCGAAGTACGGGTCGCCGGGCGCGGGACCGGCCACCGCGTCGAGCAGGGCCGCGCTGTCGCGGACCGAGCGGGTGATCGCGTGGTTGACCGAGAGGCCGCTCCAGCCCTCGCCACGGTCGGGCGCCATCGTGACGCGGGCGCGCGTCGGCTTGAGTCCGAACAACCCGCAACACGATGCCGGGACGCGAATCGATCCGCCGCCGTCGGAGGCGTGGGCGGCAGGCACGATGCCCGCGGCCACCGCCGCCGCGGCTCCGCCCGAGGATCCCCCGGCGGTCCGCGTCGGGTTCCAGGGGTTCTTGGTCTGGCCGTGGAGCACCGACTCCGTGGAGGTGGTCAACCCCAGCTCGGGGGAGGCGGTGCGACCGAAGATCACCAGGCCGGCGGCGCGATAGCGCTCGACGATGACACTGTCATGGTCAGGGATGTAGTCGGCCCACATCCGGCTACCGTTGGTCAGCCGCAAGCCGACCGCCTCGGCGTAGAGATCCTTGAGCAGGAACGGCACGCCTCCGAACGGGCCCTTGGGTATGCGCTGGGCGATGGCGCGCGCGGTCTCCGGGTCGACCGCCACCACTGCGTTCGACGGGTGATCGGCGGCGAGCTCGAGCGCGGTCTCGAGGAGCTCAGCCGGCGTGACCTCCCGCCGTCGGACAAGCTCGGCGAGGCCGAGGGCGTCGTAATCTTGGTAGTCGTTTCGCACCTCTGCGCCTCCTTGGTCCTTGGGATGACGGAGTTTAGCGGGCTTCCAGACCTGACGGGGCTCGAGTTCGGGTGAAGAAGACATAAGTTTCAAGAATCCTTGAAACGAGGCGGTGAGATGGTCTATCGTCGCCAGTCATGGAGACTGCGGCGGTAAGGGAGTCTTTTGTCCAGCTCTGGGGTTCCCTGGGAACCTTCTGGGGGGTCTCGCCGACCACTGCCCGAGTATTCGGCTGGCTGCTCGCGCGCAGCGAGGGCGCCGAAGCGGTCGAGATCATGGACGGGCTGGACCTGAGCCGGGGCGCGGTGAGCATGGCCTGCCGGGAGCTGCGCGAATGGGGGCTGGTCCACACCGAACGGATCGCGGGCACTCGCCGCATGGTGTATCACCCGGAGACCAATCTCGAGCGCGTGGTACGGCGCGTGGTCGAGATCCGAAAACGTCGAGAATGGGATCCGATCCTCGAGAACCTGCGGCAGTGGATCCCCGAAGTCGAGGCTGATCCTGCTCCCGAGGCGGCGACTTTTGCCGAGAGGCTGCGCGCGATCGAAGCTCTGCTGGGTTTGGCCGATTCGATCGCCGAGCGATTCCTCCACGGCGGCACGCTGTCGAACATCGGGCTCAAGGTGCTGATCGGCCAGGCGCCGATGGCACGCCGCAGGACTGGCGACGACGAGCGGCGGTCGAGGCGCGTGGCGGGGGCCGGCGAATGACCGTGAATCAACGCAAGGCCCAGACCCGGATCGAGCGGGCTGCGCCGATCGTCGCCGACGGGCCGGGAGAGGTGCTGTCGCGATTGAGCGACATGTGCGAGCTGCGAGGTCTCGACGGTCTGTCCGCCGATCTGCTGGTGCTCCGTGATCTCGCCGGCCCCGATCTCGAGCGCTTGGTGGCCGAGCTCGAGACCCTCGAGGTCACCGAGCGCTTGGCGCAGCGCGCGGCCGGTGCTCTCTTGTCCAACGGCGGCAAGCGATTGCGACCGCTGTGCGTTGCCTTGGCGGCGCGGGTCGGCACCGGTTTCGACGACGTAGCGCTGCAGCTCGCGGTGGCGGTCGAGCTGGTGCACAACGCCACCCTCCTCCACGATGACGTCATCGACCTGGCGCCAACGCGTCGCGGCGCACCGGCCGCCCGCGCCGAGTTCGGCAACGCCGCGTCGATCTTCGCCGGCGACTGGCTGCTGATCGAGGCGCTGCGACGGGTCCGGCGCGCCGGGGTTCCCGGGCTGCTCGACGAGCTGCTCGAGACGATCGCCGAGATGATCCGCGGCGAATCGCTCCAGCTCGAGAATCGCGGCCGCCTGGCGCTCGACCGTCAGCTCTACTTCGAGATCGCCGAGAGCAAGTCGGCGACGCTGTTCCGTTGGGCGCTGCGTGCCGGAGCGCGGGCGGGCGGTCTCGGCACGGCTGAGTGCCGCGCCCTCGGTGACTACGGCACCCAGCTCGGCGTGGCGTTCCAGATCATCGACGATCTGCTCGATCTTACCGGCGAGCGCCAGGCCACCGGCAAGGAGCTGTTCGCCGATCTCCGCGAGGGCAAGCTGACCCTGCCGCTGATCTTGGCGCTCGAACGCCAGCCCGACCTGCGTCCGGCGCTCGAGGAGATCGCATCCTCGGCCGAGGCGGCGGACGTCGGTTCGGGGGTGCGGCGCCGGATCGCCGAGGCCCTCGTCCGCACCGGCGCGGTGCGCGAGAGCCGCGAGCTCGCCGGCTACCGGATTGCCGCCGCGCTCGAGTGTCTCGAGGGCCTGCCCGCTGGGGACGCCACGGCAGCACTCGCCCTGGTCGCCCGCTCGACCCTGATGCGCGAAGGTTGAGCGCGGGAGCCGCCGACAATGGCAAACGAGGTGCAAGTGGCGGCAGCAGACGGCTCGGGTGCGATGTTCGACGCGATCGCGCGTCGCTACGATTTCCTCAATCGCCTGCTGTCGTTCGGTCTCGACCGACGCTGGCGGCGGCGCGCCGTCGCGGCGCTCGAGCTGGCTCCGGGGAGCCGCGTTCTCGACCTCGCCACCGGCACTGCCGATCTCGCGATCGAGCTCGCACGTGGGGTCGACCGGGTGCGCGTCGAGGGAGTCGATCCATCGCCGGAGATGCTCGAGATCGGTCGCGCCAAGGTGTCGCGGGAGCGGCTGTCAAAGCGAATCGTCCTCGGCCTCGGCGATGCCCAGTCGCTCGACTATCCCGATGCTTCATTCGATGCCGCGACCATTGCGTTCGGAATCCGCAACGTCATCGATCGTCAACGAGCGCTCTCCGAGATCGCGCGGGTGTTGCGTCCCGGAGGCCGGCTGGCGGTTCTCGAGCTCAACGAGCCTGGATCCGGCTGGCTCGCGCTGCCGGCGCGGCTGTACATCCACCGGGTGGTGCCGCTGCTCGGCTCGTGGGTTGCCGGCAGTCCGGCCTATCGGTACCTCGAGCGCTCGATCGCGGCGTTTCCCCCCGCCGAAGTGTTCGCCGAACAGATCCGTCGCGCCGGCCTCGAGGTGATCCGGGTCGAGTCGCTGAGCTTCGCCGCGTGTTCGCTATTCGTCGCCGAGAGGCCCCAGCGATGACCGTCTCGATCGGCGGGCGGGCCGTACTAGGGGTACGCGAGCGGCTGGCTCACGCCTTGCGCCAGCACCGTGGCCGGGACGCGACCCGCGTCTTCGTGGTGTCGCTGCCGGCAGTCGACCCGCGGCAATTGCTCGGCTTCTTGCCCGGCGAGGACGCCTACGCCTGGCAGTCGCCCGACGGCGAGCACGAGGTCGGGCTGGGCATCGCGCGCCGCCTCGAGGAGCGCGGGCGATCGCGGTTCGAGAAGCTCCGGGAGTCGGCGGCAGCGCTGTTTGCCAGCACCGATGTGGTTCATCTCGACGGCGGCGCGGAGCGCCCGCTGCGCTTGTTCGGAGGCGCCGCCTTCGACACCGACTCGGCCAAAGATCCCGACTGGGAGCCGTTCGGCGACTGCGCGTTCGTCCTGCCTCGTCTTGCCCTGGTCGAGTCCGGGGACATCACCGAGCTGCGGGTCGCGATCCGGGGCGATGCCGATGCCGCCGAGCTCGAATCCGTCCTCGACCAGGTCGAGCGGTTGTCGAGCTTCTTGGCGGCGTCTGAGCGGCAACAACCGATGGCGCCACCAGCCTTCCGGGCGCGGCCGCGCGCACCCGAGCCGGTGCCGGCCTCATGGATGCGTCAGGTCGAGGAGGTCCGCGCCGCGATCCGACGCGGGGACGTGGGCAAGGTGGTCGCAGCCCGGCGAACGGTGGTCGAGATCGGCGTCGCGGCCGATCCGGTGGAGATCCTCGATCGGCTGGAAGGCAGAGCGAGCGGCTGCACGCGATTCTGTTTTCGCCGCCAGGGCAAGTTGTTCGTCGGCGCCACCCCGGAGCGGCTCATCCGGCGATCGGGTGCTTGGGTCGTCACCCATGCCCTCGCGGGATCGATCGCACGCGACGGCGACCTAGGGGGGGCGGCGGCGCGCCTGCTTGCCAGCGTCAAGGACAGCGCCGAGCATTGCTTCGTCGTCGACCACCTGCGCGGCCACCTCGGCGCGCTGTGCGCTTCCCTGGAGGTTGGTGACCGTCCGCGGATCCGCGAGCTGCGGTCCCTGCTTCACCTCGAGACCCCGGTTTCGGGACGATTGCGCGAGGACGTCCACATCCTCGATCTGGTGTCGGCGCTCCACCCGACGCCGGCGGTTGGGGGGGTGCCCACCGCCGCGGCGGTGCGTTGGGTCCGTGACCACGAAGAACACCCTCGCGGCTGGTACTCCGGACCGGTCGGCTGGTTTGATCAGCGCGGCGATGGCGACTTCGCGGTGGCTCTGCGGGCGCTGCTGCTGACCGGCGGTCGGGCGCTGATGTTTGCCGGCGCCGGGATCGTCGCCGACTCCGATCCGGTCGCGGAGTATCAGGAGACCGAGGTCAAGCTCGGCGGATTGCGGGCGGTGATCGAGCCGATCGAGGCCGCGCGGGGAGAGCGGGAGCTCGCCGTCCTGTGAGCCCCGAGCT
>JAQBHE010000560.1:0-5350 GCA_032128015.1 Holophagae bacterium | reverse complement strand
AGGTGACCTTGTTCTTCGAGGAGGCTCAGCACCTCGAAGACGCCGGCCTGTTCATCAAAGGGCTGGTCGATCGCAAGATCGGGGTTCCCATCCTGCTGACCGGCAGCTCGTCGTTTCATCTGGGAGCGCGGACCCGAGAGTCGCTGGCCGGTCGCGCGACTCGCACCCGGCTGCTGCCGTTGTCGCTCGCCGAGGTTTGTAGCGATCTCGCCGGCAAGCCCGAGATCGTGCGCGCGCGGCTAGCTGACCAGCGTTTCGCACGGCACGCATCAGTCGGTGGCTATCCGGATGTGTGGCTGAGCGACACACCAGAGATTCTGCTGACCGATCTGGTCGAGGCGGTGGTTCTGCGCGACGCGAGCGACCTGTTCCGCATCGGCCGGCCCGACGCCTTCCGCCGCCTCCTACGGCTCGCGGCGGCCCAGGCCGGCAACCTGATCAACCTCTCCGAGTGGGCGGCGATCTTGGGAATCAGTCGCGACACGGTCGCCTCGTATCTCGAGATCCTCGAGTCGACACACATCTTCGTGGCCCTGCCGCCGTTCGCCGGTGGCCGTCGCGCAGAGCTCACCAGCACGCCGAAGATCTTCCTCGTCGACAATGGAATCCGTAACCAGCTGGTCGGCGATTTTCGTCCGATGGCCGAGCGCACCGACGGCGGTGCGACGCTCGAGAACTGGGTCTTCACCGAGCTCTGGAAGGCGCTGCCCAGCGGCGCCACGCTCCACTACTGGCGCAGCGCTTCGCGCGCGGAGGTCGACTTCGTCGTTGTCCGCGGGGACCTGATCGTTGGTCTCGAGGTCAAGGCCGGCCAACTCAGGCGCCCAACCCTGCCGCGCGCGGCTCGGAGCTTCGTCGACGCGTACCGGCCGGGCGCATTCTTCCTGGTCAACACCGGCCGGGATGACCGGCAGCGGATCGGCGACACCGAGGTCCGATGGCTCGCTCCCCGCGGTCTGGCAGCGGCCGTGGCCGAGATCTTCTCCTGAGCCCGCTCTTCGGGTCCGGTGGCCTCGATGGCGGCGGTCGGCGCTCGGCGCGTTTGTGATCAGGGCCGTCAGCGAGAGAGGAATTCGACGACTGCGGTATTGAAGGCGTCGGCGGCCTGGTTGACGGTGTGCCCGGCAGGGACGTCGACGATCTCCAACGCGGCCCCGACTCGAAGGCCGACACTCGGCCGGGGATGGAGAGCGTTCTCAAGACCGCCAGCCACGAGCACCTTCGATCGCCGACCACGAGATCAACACGACAGCTGCCGTTCTTCGGCAGCTTCCAGAAGGCCGAAGCAAGCGACCACCAGCGGCACCGCGACCCTGGTGTACGGCTCCTCGTCGAGCAGGAGGAACGAAGCCAGGCCAACCGCTAGTGCTGCCGCCAGAAGGGCGGCGCCCAGAACCGCACCAACGTCCAACCTGTTCCTGGCTGGCGCTTCGTCGCTGGGCTGAGGGTTCATCCCACGCTCGACCGGCGAAAAGACGGGTTCCCGGAGACGTCGTCTCCGGGAAACTCCTCGAAACGCTAGTTCGCTCCATCGGGCAGCGTCGCGGGCTGGGAGTCGAAGATCCTTTGGGTGTCGGTGGCCGAGCCGAGGTAGCCGCCCAGCAGCACGAAGCTGAAGGAAAAGCCGCGGCTCTGGACGACGCCGTGACAGCCCATGCAGCCGCCCATGTTGTGGCCGGTCCTGCCGTGCGACATGTTGGCGTTGTCGCGCTGGAAGGGTCCGGGAATGCCGGTCGCGGTCGGGACGGGGCCTTCGTTGCCCGCATTGCTCGGATACGGCGGCCGGTCGGGAAGGTGCGCCACCTTGGATTGATCGTTGTAGAAGTAGTTCGGGATCGGGTCGGTGCCCGGCGGCTGCCCCTGGAAATGCTGGAGTCCGTGATTGGTCTCCGCCAGCAGGTTGCCCAGGAAGACTGGCTGGCCGATGCCGGTGGGATCGGCAACACTCGGCGGGTACTGGGGGTTGACGGCGGGTTTGTCGTCGAAGTTGATGGCGGTGAACTGCGTGCCGCGCAGCCGGTAGTTGGCCCAGAACGAGCCGGCCAGCTTCTGCTTCACTTGCCGGTTCACAGCGGCCGTGTTGTCGAGAATCGGGTTGTACGGCAGCAGCGGTTCGACCTTGTAGGCGTTGTCCAGGTCCGGCGGGTACCAGCCGGTCTGCGGCACCGGCGGCGGCAGGGCGACCCGGTTGACGTAGAAGTTCGAGTAGACGAAATCGAGTGTGTCAACGTCCTCGTGCTCGAAGGTGGCGAAGATGAACGTGCCGCCGACTTGGGCGCCTTTGGTGCCCGGGCCCGCCAGGCCGGCGTGCACGCGCTGAATGATGTGGAGGCCGACCAGTCCGAAGAGGGACTCCTGCATGATCGGTTCGCCGCCGGGGTTTGAAAGAAAATAGGCGGCGGTGGCCTGGTGGTAGGCGTCTGGATTGCTGACCAGATTGACGCCGGTCTCGGGATCCTGCAGCAAGATCCATACGGCCTTCAGATGAATGGACCCGACCGGCGGCGGCGTACCGGTGAAGGCCGCCGGGTCATTGGCCACGTCCTTCAGATGGCCGAGCACCGTTTGCGAGTCGTAGCCGACCACGGTCAGATGCCTCTGGTCCTTGGTCGGGTCCGACCCGGCCGGGCCGCCGGGCTGGGCCGCGCTGCTGGTGCGATACGGCAGGTTGATCGTGCCCAGGGAGGCATCGGTGTAGACCTGCGCCGAGGCGTCGGCGTTGGATTCGAAGTAGCCGTTCTGGATAACGTAGTTGTAGAAGTCCCAGTTGACCTTGACCTCATAGAGGACCGGGTAGTACTTGATTTTGCCGTTGACCGTGGCCTTTTGGTAGATCCGCGGCGAGACCACGAAGCCCTTTACCGGATTCGCGGTGCCGTCCGGGTAGGCGTCCTCGCGGGCTTCGGACTGAACCTCGGTGGTTTCGTCCAGCGAGTCGAACGTGGACTTGTGCCCCTGGTGGAAGATCCGCGCGCTGCCCGCAGGCACCGTGACCGGCTTCGAGTCGCCCATGCGAATTGGACCGTAGTCGACAGGGGCGTTCCAAGCCGGCACAACGGCTGGCGGCGGGTGGTTGAAGAGCTCACGCTTTTCCTTGAGGGTCTCCCAGACCGTCGTCGTCGCCGGCCTGACGCCGGCGGCGGTGATGCTCGCGAAGGTCTTGGTGTCGGGAAAGCCGCGCAGGTCGTTGGGGTTGCTGCTGCCGGGGGCGATCGCCGGATAGTTCAACGCGATGAAGCTGTTCCAGGCGAACTGGTCCCAGCCGGGCTGCATTTCGACCGTGGTGTTGGGCATCGCCGGCGCATCGAGCGCCAGCCAGGACGCCGGATCCGGATCCACGTTCGGAGCTCCGCAGGCGGCCATCGCGAGGCCGACGAGAAGCAGAGGTATGGCGGTGACCAGGGAGCGACCGACGGTTCCTGGTCGCCCACCGGAGACTTTCGAGGCGTCTCGGTTCAGGGCTGGATTCATGTCTTCCTCCGCATGTATGGCTTCCGATCAAGGATACGAGACGACCGATTCGCTTCCGAACCTCGACATCACTCACCGTGGAAACTGGGTCGCAGGCTATCACAAGGGTCGAGTCCCGATCCGTGTGCAGATTCATTTCTACGTCAAGGGAATAGTTCCTATTCGGTCGGCCCTTGCGGTGACCGATGCGGACGGCTCAGGGGCTTCTTCGCGCGTCTCGTCCGGTCCCGAACTACAGGGTCTTGAGGTACTCGATGAGCGCCAGCTTGTCGTCGTCGCTGAGCCCGGGCTCATCGGTGAAACTGCCCGTGCCGAAATAGTGGCCGCGATTCACCACGAAGTCCGGGCACTTGCTCAGGGCCATGAGGTCCGGCACGGCGTTGCCGAACATGGCGCGCGCCTGCTCGTCGGTGGCGTCGGCGGGTATCGACTTCAAGTCCGCAACGAGCTTGCCGAGGACCTCGAGCAGCCTCACCTGATACGCGGCCCGCGCGGTCAGCGACCGATCTTCGGAGATGAGCGGGAGACTCGCCAGCAATCCAACCGGCGTCCCTGCTGGGATCGGCCCGATCTCGAGCTCTGGAGCACCCCACGGCAGGTAGCGCCGCCAGCCCACGAGGACTCTCAGCGGAGTGGGCAGGTACCCATAGGCCACGCGCAAGAAGCTCGCCTCCGTGGTTCGCTGGACGTAGCCTGGCAGGCTCGGTACCAACGAGTCCTTGACGCGGCGCTCGGGCCAGAGCAGCTTGCCGATCGAGTCGTTGAACGACGCCAACCGGCCCTCGACGGATGGGCGATAGTCGAAGGTGCCGAGCGAGTTGTTCAACAGGAACGGCGCAGTCGACCAGAGGCTGATGAGCGACGGTGGTCGCGTGTAGCCTCGTCCGCCCGCCGGCATCTCATACTCCATCGGTGTACCGTCAACCGGGTTGTAGATCGTGATGGAGCCAACCGAAGGCAGGTCCTTGTAGCTCTGGGACGAGAAGTTGTCCCAGATGTTCCCCTCGATGGCGTTGGTGGCCAACGGGCTGCAGGCGTTGGTCTTGAGCAGCGTGACCGGTACCCGGCGCTCGCTCGAGAGGAAGTTGCCCTCCAGGAAGTCCGGCGCCTTGACCATCTCGACCATCGCCGTCTTGAACTCGTCGGTCTTGGTGTGGTCCCAGTACTTTTTCCAGCAATCGAGATACCCCGAGCCGTTGCCGCCACCCTCGCACGCGCCTCCGATCACCGACTCCGGCAGCTCCGGAACCTTGCTCGAATGGCAGCGCGCGCACGTCGCCCCAAACACCTCCATGCCCCGCTCGAGGCTGGCCGACAGGTAATCTGCTCCGCCAGGAGCGTCCGCCAGATGGTCCGCCTTGGCGCTTGCCAGGAAGAACGCTGCCACGGCCGGCGTCTGTTGTTCATTGGCGTTCCAGAATGCAGACACGTTTCTGAGAACCGAGATCTCGACCGGGGTGATCGGACCGCGCGGTCGCCTGGTACCAATGTCCGGCGTGGCACCGATGAGCGGTGTGAAGTGCCGGGTCCACTCCTCGTTTGCCAGCCCGATGTTGAGATAGACGCGGTTGAGCGCGCCGAGCGCGCCAACCGAGTCGGAACCGTCTTTCAGGACGTGCGGTGCGTAGACCGTGCTCGGCGGTGTGAAGAGATTGGACAGCACCTGGGTCGCCGGGAAGTCGTCGAACTGCTTGTTGTTGAGGCCGCCGCCCGCAAGCGTCTCCCGGCCGAACCTGCTCCCTTGCTGCAGCCGCGCGCCGAGTTCGTAGATCGCGTTCATCGTGCGCGGGTTGTTGATGTTGTCGCTCGAGACCAGCGAGGTGTCGAGCGTGCCGGGTAATTGGGTGTGGAGCAGCTGGTACAGGAAGTCGTCTGGCTG
>JAQBHE010000559.1:0-4003 GCA_032128015.1 Holophagae bacterium | reverse complement strand
GGAACGGGATCAGCGCCGCCGCCACCGACACCAGCTGTCTGGGACTGATGTCCATGTGGTCGATGCGGTCGCGTTCGACGGTAACGAAATCTCCGCCGGCGCGCGCAATCGGGTGTTCGTTTGCCAGATTGCCGCGCTCGTCGGTGCGGGCGTTGGCCTGGGCGATGATGTACTTCTCCTCCTCCCAAGCAGTGAGGTAGAAGGCATGAGGTTCACCCTCGATCGGCCGTTTCCCGGCCTTCTGCAAGCGCAGGTTCTCGGCCTCGAGCTCGTCGCCGCTGATGATCTGGCCGAGCTTGTAAGAGCCGTCGCCGATTCGGACCACCCGGAAGTGGTCAATCACCCTTCCGGCGTTTACTTTTCGATAGGGGCTCTCGATGAAACCGTAGTCGTTGATCCGAGCGTAGGTCGCCAGCGACGAGATCAGACCGATGTTCGGTCCTTCCGGGGTTTCGATCGGACAGATCCGGCCGTAGTGCGAGGCGTGGACGTCGCGCACCTCGAACCCGGCGCGCTCGCGAGACAGCCCCCCGGGGCCGAGCGCGGACAACCGCCGTTTGTGGGTGACCTCGGACAGCGGGTTGGTCTGATCCATGAACTGGGAAAGCTGCGACGAACCGAAGAACTCCTTGATCGCCGCGATCACCGGCTTCGAGTTGATCAGGTCGTGGGGCATCGCCGAGTCGATGTCCTGATGGACCGACATCTTCTCCTTGATCGCCCGCTCCATCCGCACCAAGCCGACCCGGAACTGGTTCTCGAGCAACTCGCCGACCGCGCGCACCCGCCGATTGCCGAGGTTGTCGATGTCGTCCACCCGCCCGATGTTCTTGTGGAGACGCAGCAGGTACTCGATCACTCGATAGAAGTCGTCCGCCGACAGTGTTTTCTGGTCGACCGGGACGTCGGTGTCGAGCTTGATGTTGAACTTGAAGCGGCCCACTCGCGAGAAGTCGTAACGCTTGGCATCAAAGAACATGCCGTAGAACAGCGAGCGCGCGCTCTCGAGCGTCGGGGGGTCACCGGGTCGCATCCGCCGGTAGATCTCGATCAGCGCTTCCTTGGCGTCCTTGGTGGTGTCCTTGGCCAGGGTGTTCGACAACACGCTGCCGCACAGCTCCCAGTCCGGGAAGCACACCTCGAGCTCGGTGTGATGACGACCGCCAAGGCGCTCTTCGAGGTCGTCGGGGATCGCGTCGTTGGCCTCGAGGAGCACTTCGCCGGTCTCGACATCGACCACGTCGGCGACCGAGATCGCGCGCTCGAGGTCCTCGATCCGAACCTCCGCCTCCAGGCTCTCGCCGCGGCCTAACGTGGCGATCTCGTCGACCCCGAGGCTGATCCCGGCCATCACGTTGTAAGCCTCGCGGCGGCCGTGGCTCTGGCGATCTCGCAGCAGCTCGGGGCTCAAGACGGCCGGCGGGATGGTCAGACGGAAACGACCACCACCCTCGATTCCGAGAGGTAACGGAACGTAGAACTGGCGCAGGATCGCCTCGTCGGACTCGAGGCCGAGAGCGCGCAGGAAGATCGTGCCGTGGAACTTGCGCTTGCGATCGATGCGGACCGAGAGGATCTCCTTCTGGTCGTACTCGAACTCAACCCATGATCCACGGTAGGGAATGATCTTGGACAAGTAGGTCCGCGCGTCCTTGGTGAAGAAGATCCCGGGGCTGCGATGGAGCTGGCTGACGATCACTCGCTCGGTGCCGTTGATGACGAAGGTGCCGTTGTCGGTCATCAGCGGGATCTCGCCGAAGTAGACCTCTTCCTCCTTGGCGTCCCGCATCATTCGAGTGCCGGTCTCCGGGTCCTTGTCGTACACGAACAACCGGAAGGTCACCTTGAGCGGCACCGCGTACGACATCCCGCGTTCCTGGCACTCCGAGATCGAGTACTTCAGCTGGAGCTCGACCGGGCCGCCACAGGTGTCGCACCGGGTCACCCGGTTCTTGTTGACCACTCCACAAGAGCCGCAGGTGACCGTCTCCTCGTGGGGATGGTCGGTCATGACCTTGGCGCCACAGTTGGTGCAAGCCATGCGCAGGTACTCGAGCCCCTTGAGCTCGCTGCACATGCATTGCCATTCTCCCAACGAGTACTTGACGAAGTCGAGAGAGCAGGTCTCGCGGAAATCGGAGAACGGAAAGATGCCGACGAACACCGACTGCAGCCCGCGGTTCTCGCGCTCGTCCGGCAGCAGGTTCATCTGCAAGAAGCGCTCGTACGAGCGCCGCTGGACATCGATCAGGTTGGGGATCGGCAGGGTGGTGCGGATCGATCCGAAGTCGATGCGCGCATTTCCGTTGTGGCCCTTCCCGGGGTGGTCGTGGGTACTGGCGACTGGCTTGCTCATCGATGGTGATCCTCGGCTGGCGTTTCGGGCTGCGGGCTGGGGGGGCCGGAGCGCGGTCGATCTAGAGAGACGCCGACGGGGGCCGGGGAAAGATCCCCGAGGTCGGCGGAGGCGGCCGGTCCCGGACGGGACCGGCGGCAAGGCAAACAGCCTCCCGGGAGGGAGGGCACGGAACGGCTCAGGGTCGGGCGAGACGGGCGGTCGAGTGACGGGCTGTCGAACACGGACGGCCTCGCGGCAACCGGAGCGGGATCGCTCGGTCGCCGAAAGGCCCACCGCCCGCAGGATGCGCGGCAGCCGGCTGGTCGGCGGCTCGTAGTCCTTGGGTCTCGACCTTGGGGCACTCGGTCCCTACTTGATCTCCACTTGGGCGCCGGCTTCCTCGAACTTGGCCTTGATCTGCGCGGCCTCGTCCTTGGAGACGCCCTCCTTGATCGCGGTCGGCGCGGCCTCCACCAGATCCTTGGCCTCCTTGAGGCCGAGGCTCGTGACCTCGCGCACCGCCTTGATGACGCCGATCTTCTTGTCGCCAAACGACACGAGGTGGACATCGAACTCGGTCTGTTCTTCTTCCGCCGCGGCGCCGGCGTCGCCGCCGGCCAGCGCCACCGGCATCGCGGCGGCGGCGGCCGAAACGCCATAATGGCTCTCGAGCGCCTTGACCAGGTTGTTGAGCTCGAGCACGGTCATGCCGTCGATTGTCTGGATGAATTCTTCTGATGTGACTGCCATCTTGGACTCCCTCGTGGGTTCTTCGGAACGTGGTTCCAGGCTCGCCAGTCGGGTTGCCATCAACCCTGTTTCTGCTGACGGACCTGGTCGAGAACGGAAACGAACTGCTGCGGGATGGCTCCGAGACCCCGGACCAACCGGCTGATCGGCGATTGCATCAGGAACAGCAGCTTCGAGATCAGTGCTTCGCGACTGGGCAGCGAGGCGATCGCTCGGACTTCCTCGCCGGCCACCGCTTGGCCGTCGACGACCCCGCCCTTGAACTCGAGGACCGGGAAGTCCTTCGCGAAGTCGGTCAGGGTCTTCGCCAAACCGACCGGATCGGCCGGGCTCCAGGCGACCGCGGTTGGTCCATGGAAGTGTATCCCAAGGGGCTCGTACGCGGTCCCCTTGAGGGCGCGTAGCGCCAGGCGGTTCTTGACCACCGCATAGTGGCCGCCCTGCGCCCGGATCCGTCGCCGCAGATCGTCGACCTCGGCGACTTTGATGCCCTGGAAGCCGACGACGATCGCGTGCGGGGAGCCCGCCAGCGTCGTCCCCAGCTGCTCGACCAGTTCGGTCTTCTTTGCCTTCGTGAGTGCCATCGCCTTTCCCCCTCTAGAGCTCAGGCTTCGGCCTGCAGCGCCGCGGTGTCAACCGCGACGCCCGGTCCCATCGTCGAAGATAGGCTCACCGATCGCAGGTACTTGCCTTTGGCGGTGCCAGGCTTGGCACGCAGTACCTCGGCGACCAGTGCCTCGGCGTTCTCGGTCAGCTTCTGGTCGTCGAACGACAGCTTGCCGAGCGGGGCGTGGACGATACCGGTCTTGTCGACCCGGAACTCGACCTTTCCGGCCTTGATGTCGGAGATCGCGCGAGCGACATCGACAGTCACTGTACCGGTCTTGGGGTTGGGCATCAGACCGCGCGGGCCGA
>JAQBHE010000558.1:0-14160 GCA_032128015.1 Holophagae bacterium | reverse complement strand
GCTCGCCTCGCGCGCGAGATCGCGAGCGCACTGGCCCCGGTCGCAGTGGCGATCGAGCGCGCACCGTTCACCCGCACCGATGCTCAGGAGTTGATCCGAGCCCTCGCTTCGGATCGCGCCTACCTCGAGACCACCGATGTCCAGTCCGCCGAGCAGGTGCTGTTCGCGGTCAATACCCTGGTGTCCTACCTCGAGACCACCAATCGCGCTCCGGCCGGCCCCGAGCTCGAGCGGCTGATCGCCAAGCTCGACGCCGAGGTCACGAACCGGCACGCGTTCACCTGGGAGCGCTTCAACGGCACGCTCGACGAGATCGCCGGCGCGCTGAAGTAGATCTCCCGCCCCCAAGAGACCTCAAAGAGGACCGGTGGCGATCTCCACGAGATCCCACTCTAGGTCGGTGGCGCTGTTCAGCGACTCAACCAGATTCTCAATCAGTTCCTTCCCGGGGTAGAAGGCGCGTTCTCCCGCGCCAACGGAGCGCGGGTAGGAAAGCGATGCCGGGCCCTCCATCGCGCCGCGGGGTATCGGCAGCTCGAGTGGAGAGCTAGTCGCGAACAGAAAGAGGTGGAGTGGCCTGGCGAGTCCTTCGGCGACATCGAAACGTCGCTCGAGCTCACCGGCCGGCAGCTCGCGTACGCCGGGCGCAATGGGCAAGAGCGCCTCACCGGGGGAAAACTCGGCGGGAGCTAGCTGGCGCATCTCGCCGTCGTCGAGAACCGCGACCAGGAGACCGAAGATCGGCCGTGTTGTCCTCACGCGTATCAGTGGGAAGGGACTGCCATCGATGATCACATACCCGTTGGCGCCATCCTCGGCGACCCGCTCAGCCGAAACAGCAAGAGCGCCAGATGCCAGGCTCCTCCACGCTGCGAGAAGCTCCGGCTCTGTCGGCGGCGAAGAGAGAACCGGTGGTGCCAGGCTGAGACGGAAGACCAGGCGCGCCTCGAGAGGGTCGATAGCGCGCTCCAGGCTCAGGTATCCAGGCTTCCTGATTAGGACCCGGTCACCCTTCGCCAGCTCTTTGCTCTCGAGGGGCGTTGTGCCGAGGGAAGTGCCGTCTACCAGAACCTCCGCTGACGGTGGGAATGACGTGATCGCGATCACGCGGGCTGCCCGACCTCGCGCCCAACGCCACCCATCCCACACTCCGAAGGCCAGCGCCGCGACCGCCAGCGGTGCGGCAACGGTGATGAGGCCTCGTCTCGACCATCGAAATCGCGGCCCGAGGACCTCGCCACGACCGGCGCTCCCGGATCGTCGCACCGGAATTCGCGGCTCACTGCCAATCGCGGCGATGCGTTCGAAGAGCTCGGCGGCGCCCGGTCGTCCCTTTGGATCTTTGGCCGTCATTGCTTCCATGAGCCGCTGGGCGCCAAGCGAGACCTCAGGGTTGAACGCCCGTGCGTCAGGGAGCGCCTGACTAATGTGCCTGAAAAGAAGAGCGCTAGCAATCTCAGCACCGTAGGCGTCCTTGCCGGTCAGCATCTTGAACAACACCAGGCCGAGCGCGTAGATGTCACTCCGCCCGTCGCCACGCTCCCCGTGGATGCGCTCGGGAGCCATATACAGCAACGTGCCTACCAGAGAACCGGTCTCGGTCACCGTGTGGCCGCCGGCCGGGTCTTCGGACCTCGCCAATCCGAAGTCGACGACCTTCACCTGCCCGCTCTCGGTGAGCAGAATGTTGTCGGGCTTGACGTCCCGGTGGGCGATGTTCGCGCTCCATACCGCATCCAGGCCCGCCACACACTGGCGCAAGACCTCTAGAGCCTCGCTCTCGGTGAGCGCCGGACGGTCGCGCAGGCGCTGGTTGAGAGTTCTTCCCTCGACGTACTCCATTACCAGGTACTGAGGCGTCGCGTCTCCGTCGAGCTCGTGAATCTCGGCTAGATTCGGGTGCTTGACCCGTGCCATGGCCCGCCCTTCGCGCACGAAGCGAAGGCGCTGCTCTCTCGACGTCTCCTGAAATCTGGATTCGTTGAACTTGATCGCCACCCGGCGGTTGAGACTCAGTTGTTCGGCGAGAAACACTGTTCCCATCCCGCCTGCTCCCAACCGACGGATGAACCTGTAGCCTCCGATCTGCGGCATGGAGGACTTGATGCTCCGGGTCGCTTCCTGGGAAAACCGGGCGCCTTCCTTGCCTGGTCCTTCGACCTCGCGCCCATGCGCCTTGGTTGGATCTTCGGGATTGCTCATCGGGATGAAACAACGCTCCAGTGTTGCGGGTTAACAGAGAAGCTGACCCGGTCTCCTCGCCGTTCTGTCGGTATTCATCGCCGCTTGACACGCAAGCGAGCAAGCTCCGACCGAAGCTGCGGTCTCGCTTCAACCAGCTGGCCGAGACTCGCTCCGGTCCTTCCGCTCCCGCTGCAAGTCGAAGAGTGTTTCCTACCGTATCACCGGCCGCTCTGCGGTCTCGGTAGGGGCCTCTTTCGGACGCGAGACGGCTCAGCAGGGGGGCGGACCGATGCCGCGACCTTCGTAGCTCTCACGAGCCGTGTCCGGCAGCGCCGAGCCGCACCAGTTCACGGCCGAGGAGACCCGCGGATCGCCGGGACCGTCGCCGAGCGGTCGCTGCCACCCGGATCTAGTCAGCGACGAGGTCGATCGACGGGCGCCGGGTAAACGGGAAGCTATCCCGTGCTGGCAGAGTCGATCCCGGAGCCGAGAACGGCGGGATCGTCCCAGCGCCCGGCTATCGTTCCTTCCCCTGAGCGTACCCGAGGGAAAGGAGCTCGACTCGTCGGTTCTTGCTCCTGCCTTCTTCGGTGCCGTTCGGCGCGATCGGATGCCGCTCGCTGTAACCGTAGGGGATCAGGCGCTCACCGTCCAGGATCCTGCTCGCCAAGAACGCAACAACCGCTTCGGCCCTTCGATCTGACAGCCATTGGTTGTGGTCATCGGTACCGGTGTCGTCGGCGAACCCAGCCTCCGCTGGGAACACCGTGGTCAACGTCGCCACGAGCGCTTCATGCCAGTGGACGGCGACCAGCAACAGCCCGTTTCTCTCCGTCACCGGAATCTTCCCAATGAGCGGGCCCGGCGACCTCACCGTGTGGTGGACCCCCAATGCCTTCAACCAACAGCGCTCCGGTACGGTCACCATCGCCGAGACGAGCTTCCAAGTGACGCAATGCGGACTCTCAACCTGCAACCCGTCTGACTTCGACGGCGACGGCTACCCCGATCTGATCTGGTACCACACCTCGACCGGCCAGATCGGCATATCGACCATGAAGAACGGTGTCCCGGCGGGCTTTGTGCCCCTCGATGCCTCATCGGCCCTTTCTCGGGCGAGCGAGACCGACGATCTTCATGAGGATCGCCGCCTCGACTCATCGAGCGGAATCGACGCCTCGGAGCTTGTGCCGTCCAAGACCCCTGACGACAGAGACTGGCGGCCCATGGTGATTGCCGACATGAACGGGGACAACAGCCCCGACATTGTCTGGCGTCACACCTCTAGCGGAGTGACCGGCGTCTGGTACATGAACGGAACCGCCACCTCGAGCTTCGCGCTCCTGGACACGGTCCTCGACCCCAGCTGGCAGTTGGTCGCCGCCGCAGACTTCGACAACGACAACCAGACAGACCTAGTCTGGCGTCAGGAAGCGACCACAGGCGAGAACATGGTTTGGCACATGAATGGACTCGTGCGGCGAGAGACCGTTTCGCTGCTTCCCGAGCCCAACCCCAACTGGCGGATCACCGGCGCAGGGGACTTCGACCTTGACGGGAAAGCGGATCTACTCTGGCATAACACGTCCACGGGAGAAGTAGTGGTCTGGTATCTGGACGGCACGAACTATCTCGACTTCTCACACCTACGACCAGAAGCCGACACCGGCTGGACGATCGCCCACGTCGCCGACTTCGACCTGGACGGTCACCTGGATCTGTTCTGGCGCAACTACGCAACCGGCGCCAACAAAATCTGGTACTTCAACGGCGCGGCGTACGCCGGCGAAACAGCGGTCCACCCGGTTCCCGACACGAGTTGGGGAATTCTTGGCGGCGCCCGGCAATCCGTGCCCGGCGACTTCCATTGAGGTCGCCATGCGGACGTTCTTCGGCGCGACGCCGCGTCCGGCCAGCTCCACGCCAGCTACATAGAGATCCTTGATCAGGCCGTCTGGGTCAACAAGCCCCGCAGCGACCACGACGCTGATCGGAACCCACTGTTTGATCGACCGCACTTCAGTTCTCGACGGATACCACCAAGGTCAGCGAGGACTCGGATTCCAAAGTTCGGCTCTCGGAGATGCCTAGGATATACAGTCGGGAAAGAGCGATGGTTTGGGCGTTCTGTGGGCTTTTCTGGCTCTTCGTGCTCGGGGTTCCGATCCAGGGCAAGCCATACTGGGTCTTTGTGATCCCCGGCGCGCTCGTGGGGCTTTGTTCGAGGGCGTACCCTCGCGGTGCCGCTCGTTTCACAGAACACTTCGTTCAGGCAGTGGTCGAGGTCCTTGCTCTCGCCGTGCTGGGCGGAATTGGCCTGGTCGCGACCGAAGCTGTTTTGCAAGCGGGCTTGTCGTCGGTTGGCGAAGGTTGGGTTGGAGCCGCCGAGATCCTCATCGGGATCGGGGCCTTTGTCGCAGTTCCGCTTCGCATTCGATCCATCGGGAAGGCCGAAGAACTTGCGCGCAACGATGCGACGTAGCTAGAAGTAACCGCGCCCACTCGGCTCTATCGTAGTCGGAGGCGCGAAGCGGTTGAGTCCTCCCTAGTTTCGCCCGTTCCGAGAAAAGAGGGCCCATGCTCCACCTCCGATCGCGACCGCTCCTCGGTTTCTCCGTCCTGCTCGCGCTCGCCGCGTGCGGAGCTTCGGACCCCGAGGAGTCGGCGCCCGTCCCATCGGCGCCGGAGCCCGAAGCCACCTCGCTGCTCGGAGCCCCGCTCTACCCGCCACAGCTCTCGGCCGAACGGCTGCGGACTCTCGAACAGAACATCGCAACTGCGCGCGCCGAGCTCGCGGCCCGCCCCGGCACCGAGGACGCGATCGTGTGGCTGGGACGGCGTCTCGCCTACGCGGGCCGCTACCGCGAGGCGATCGCGGTCTTCAGCGACGGGCTCGAAAGCCACCCGGACTCGGCCAAGCTGCTCCGGCACCGCGGCCACCGCTTCATCACCCTGCGTCGCTTCGACGATGCGATCGCCGACCTCGCACGCGCCTCCGAGCTCGCTCGCGACATCGACGACGAGATCGAGCCCGACGGCATCCCCAATCGGGAGAACCGACCGCTGTCGACGTTGAAGTTCAACATTTGGTACCACCTCGGTCTCGCCCACTATCTCCGGGGCGACTTCGAGCAGGCACTCGCCGCCTACCGCGAGTGTCTCGAGCACTCGAACAACCCGGATCTGCTGGTCGCCACAACCGACTGGTTGTACATGACCCTGCGCAGGCTTGGTCGCGATAATGAAGCGAAGCATGCGTTGGAGTCAATCTCGCCGGACCTCGTGGTGATCGAGAACGATTCGTACTTGAAGCGTCTTCGGCTGTACCGCGGCGAGACCACGGCGGACGAGGTGCTCGCGGTCGCCGGCGGCGAGGACCCGGACCTCGCGATCGCGACCCAGGGCTACGGTGTCGGCAACTGGTTCCTCTACAACGGTGAGCGCGAGCGCGCGCGCGAAGTGTTCGAGCAGGTGACCGCCGGCTCGAGCTGGGCGGCGTTTGGCTTCATTGCCGCGGAAGCCGAGCTCGCGCGTTGGCCGCGCGAGTAGCACAGAAGGCTGGCCCTTTCTCCGGTCCGCGGCGGGTGATTGTCCGGTGTTCGCTCGATCGTCGGCCGCCCAAGCTCGGCCGCTACCCCAAGAGGGGACTCCGCGGCGGATGACCCCCGTCGTCGCTCGATCGTCGGCCGCCCAAGCTCGGCCGCTACGTTCTGAAGGCTTCACCGTCAAGGTACGGTGGATCGTTGCGACGCTGCTCGTTCCGCACGCTCGACCAGCTGCGGCATCTCGAGACGCATGGCAACCGCCGCGAGCTCCGCAGTCGGACCGCTCCATGCGAGATCATCGACGCGGGTGTCGCCGATCGGTCCGTCGACGACCAGGGTCGCGAGGCGGCGGAATAGCAGGGCAAGCTCGCGGTGCTCGTCGAGGGCGGCGGCGAGCGAGGGGGCGCCGCGGACCTCGACGTCCCATTCGCGCGCGAGCGCCGGAATCGCTTGGATGTGGAGGTAGCGGGCGAGGACCTTCGCCGACGACACAGCACCCCAGCCGGGCAGCCCCGGGAAACCGTCGGCGCTGTCGCCGACCAGCGCCAGGTAGTCCGGAATCGAGGCCGGCGGTACCCCGAACTTCGCGACCACTCCCGCCTCGTCGGTCACGGTGTCTCGGCGGCGGTCGACCTGAACCACCCGCTCGCCGACCACACATTGGGCGAGGTCCTTGTCGGGCGTGCAGATCTCGACCCGCTCGACCCGAGAGTCGGCGGCAGCGACAGCGGCGCCGGCGGCGAGCGCGTCGTCGGCTTCGTACTCGACCATCGCCCACACCACGACTCCGAGCGCCGCCAGCGCCTCTTCCACCAAGGGAAACTGCGACCACAAGTCGGGCTCGATCCCGGCGCCGGTCTTGTAGCCCTGCCACAGGCGATTGCGGAACGATTCGATGACCTGGTCGGTGGCCACCGCGACGTGGCTGCCACCCGCTTCGAGAATCGAGAGCACCGAAGAAGCGACACCGGCTGCCGCGGCGACTTCTTCGCCGCGGGCGTTGCGCCGGCTGGGCAGCGCGTAGAAGTGACGGAACAGCTCGTAGGTGCCGTCGACGAGCTGGACTCTCACCGGTTCACCGTCCGCCCTCAGCACCTGCTCGATCTGGCGGCGCCGCCGCGATCAGGGCTCGCTCGCCGCTTCCTTCACCAGCACGCCCCACATGTGGCCGCCCACCGGACCGTGCTGCCAGGTGCCCGCGTACTTGCCGTCAAAGATCAACAGTCGGACGGTAAAGCTGCCGGTGAGGCCCTCGATTGGCTGGTTGGTGATCGTCAACACCGGCGTCTCGCCGGCCCACAGCACGTCGACTGGAATCGGCACCATCTTCTGGCTCTGGTTGAAGCTCATGGCGTACTCGAACAGCCAGGTGTCGCCTTCACCGCGCAACAGCTTCGAGACCATGTACAGATCCTGCTGCGGCGCCGACATTCCGTTCGGTCCGAAGACGTTGAACTTCCCTTCCATCTTCATGCCTTCGAGCGAGGCGCGCAGGCGTTGCTCGAGATCGGGCCGGGGAGTCTGGGCGGCAACCGGCGAGAGCCCGAGAAGAGTCGAGGTCAGGGCGAGGGCCAGGGAGATTCTGGTGAGCAGCACGGCAAGCTCCGATTCGAGGGCGTGGCAGGGTTCGCGAGCGGCGCCGAAGGTCATCGCGCGGCGCCTGGGAATAGGGTCATCGTATATCCTGTCGCTGAATTCCGAAGAAGGAGTCAAGACCATGGTCAAGCCGCGTCTCCTCCCCCTGCTCTGCGCCTGCCTCTGCGCCAGCCTCTTCGTCAACCTGCTCACCGCTTCCAGCCTCACCGCCCAAGACAATCCCAACAAGCCGTCCGTCCAGGCCGACGTCGTTTACGGACACAAGATGGGGATGGCGCTGACCATGGACGTGGTCAAGCCGGCGAAGCCGAACGGCGCGGCGGTGCTGTTCATGGTCAGCGGCGGCTGGGTCTCGAGCTGGTTCGACGTCGCGCAGGCGATCGAGACCCCCGGCGGCTTCCTGGGCCCGTTCCGCGAGCTCACCGACCACGGCTTCACCGTCGCATTCGTCCGTCACGGATCGAGTCCGATGTTCAAGGTCCCGGACGCAGTCGCCGACGTTCGGCGCGCGGTCCGCTACGTTCGAGCGCACGCGGGCGACCTCGGAATCGACCCTCAGCGCATCGGAGTCTTCGGCGGCAGCGCCGGCGGCCATCTATCGCTGATGCTCGGCAACGCCAGCGACGACGGTGACGCCTCGAGCAAGGATCCGATCGAGCGGGTCAGCGATCGGGTCGCGGCGGTGGTCGCCTACTTCCCGCCGGTTGACCTGCGCACCATCGTCGGTCCGTCGGACCGCTTCCCGGCGCTCGACTTCGCCGTCGACAAGGCCGCCGACGTCTCGCCGCTCTTGTTCGTCAGTCCCGACGATCCACCGACCCTGCTGGTCCACGGCGACGCCGACACCCTGGTGCCGCTCGACAACAGCCACAAGATCCTGGCCGCCTTCCTGGAACAGAAGGTGAAGTCGGAGCTGATCGTCATCGAGGGCGGCGGACACGGCTTCCGCGGCGAACACCAGGCGAAGGCCGGTGAGGCCCTGGTGCGCTGGTTTGACCAGTACCTGAATCCTGGCGCGACGGCGCCGACCTCGCAGTAAGCCGAGGATCTGGGCCTCGAGTCCGCGATCGCTGCAGTCGCCCTGGTACGCTCGGCGGCGATGGTCGGTCAAGGTTCCGCTCGATTTCCCCATCCCCCGGCTCAGGCTCGGTCGGTCGGCGAAGACGATCTCGAGCGGTCGTTGGCGAGCCTGCGCTCCGAGGTCGAGGACCCGCGTGCCGGATTGTTCGGTCCCCGCACGAAGCTGTGGGAGGTGAACCGCGAGGCGGTGCTGTTCTTGGGGGGGCCGCGCGCGGCTCTGCTCCAGCTAGCGCACCCTTGGGTCGCAGAAGCGATCCACCAACATTCCGATGCCGCTGCCAACCCGATCGGACGCTTCCATCGCACCTTCTCGAGCGTGTTTCCGATGGTCTGGGGCGACCTCGACGTGGCGATGGCGGCAGCGCGCTCGGTGCACCGGGTCCACCGTCGGATCGCCGGCCGGTTCGACAGCACGGTCGGAGCGAACCCGGCGGGCAGCCGCTACCTCGCCAACAGCCAAGAGGGGCTGCTGTGGGTCCACGCGACTCTATGGGAGACCTCGATCACCCTGTTCGAGACCCTGGTCCGCCCGCTCGGCCTCGACGAGAAAGAGCGGTACTACCAAGAGACTCGTCGCTTCGCCCGCCTGTTCGGGATCGAGGATTCTCTGTTGCCGGCTGGCTGGCAGGAGTTCGAGGGCTACAACCGCGATATGTGGCAGTCCGACCGGCTCACTGTCGGGCCTCACGCCCGCGCTATTGCTCGTCAGCTGTTTCGTCCGCGACGGCGGTGGCTCGCCATTCCTGCGCGGCGGCTCGAGGCGGTCACGGCAACGCTGCTGCCCGAGCCGATCCGCGCCGGCTTCGGCATCGAGCTCGACCGCCGCGCCCGCGCTCAGGCCGAGCGTGTGCTGAGCGCGGCGCGACACGGCCTCCGCTTCTTGCCCCGCCGGCTGCGCTATCTGCCGCCCTACTTGGCTGCCCAGCGCCGGATCGCCGGGCGCGACAGCAGAGACCGTCTCGGCGAGTGGCTCCACCGGCTGTACCTGGGACCTCCTCGAGAGGTCACCGGGGCTCCGCCGTAGAGCCCGTAGGCTCGGCGTGAAAACCAACGCACCAGGTGTTGGTCGAGCGTTTTCGCGGCCTGGCGGTTCCTGTATAGGCTTCCTGGATAGGCTGAGGGCCAAGTACAGCTCCCTCGTTGGAGGATTCCGGTGTACGGAATTGACGGCGGAGGAGCGCAGCGAAGCGCCAGGCCGCAGCGCCAATTCGGAAAGAACCAGAGAGAGACCATGGGCAAGAAAATCTACGTGGGCAACCTGCCCTTCTCCGCCAGCGACGACGAGATTCGGACGCTGTTCGAACAGTACGGAAGCGTCGAGAGTGTCAGCGTGATCAACGATCGCGAGACCGGCAGGCCTCGCGGATTCGCATTCGTGGAGATGGAAGGCAACGCCGCAGACATAGCAATCCGCGCCCTCGACGGCCAGTCGTTCGGCGACCGCAACCTGCGCGTCAACGAGGCCCAGCCTCGACGCGAGAGCGGTGGCGGTGGTGGCGGTCGTGGTGGTGGTGGTGGTGGGCACCACAAGCGTGAGGGAGGCTGGTAGAGCCTGCAACTGCCGCCGCAGAGGCTCATGGCAGGACCGCGTTCTTGATCGATCTGATCCCACCACTCGACTCCCCACCCGCCGCACTCGCCGTAGTCGCCGCGTTGGCGTCGCTGGCCGCAGTCGCCCTGGCCGCGAGGACCTACCGCACTCGGCGCGAGCTCGCTGTCGTCCGCGCCGAGCTCGATGACGCGCGGCGCACCCTCGAGAGGCACGGACGCCAGGACGAGGTCCTCGCGCGGTTCTTCCACGACTTTCCGGAGTTCTCGCGCCGCTTGCATGCCCACCAGTCGCGGCGCGAGGTTTCGGCCGCTCTCCTCGAGCTTCTCCAGCGAGTGTTCGAACCGCAAGAGGCCGTCGTCGCCCTCAGCCTCGAGGGTCAAGGCGGGGCCGCCGAGCGGCCGCTCACGGTCACCTCGGTGCTCCACGGCGGAAAGCAGCTCCGAGTCGGCCTGCAGATCCAACTGGGAATCGGTGAGCTGGGAGCGGTCGCTGTCGCAGGCACTGCTATGGAGCGCGCGGACTTCGACCGGCTCGGCTCGCGACTGCGCCACGAGCGGATCGCCGGCTTCGAGGTCGACGCCGCGGTGCCGATGATGATCGGTGACGAGCTACTCGGCGTGCTCGCGCTGTCGAGGCCGACCGGCCGACCGGAACGGGTGAAGGAGGTATTGCGGATGGTCGCCGGGCTCGGCGCGCTCGGCTGCTACAACGCCAGAGCCTACGCCCGGCTCAAGCGCGAAGCCGAGACCGACAAGCTCACCGCTGTGCTCAACAAAGCGTCGATCGTCAAGACCCTGAGCCAGGAGGTACTGTCCGCCGAGCGCCAGCAGCAGCCGCTCGCGATCCTGCTCCTCGATATCGACCACTTCAAGAACTACAACGACACCAACGGTCACCTGGCCGGAGATCGCCTGCTCGCCGAGCTCACCAAGTTGGTGTCGAGCCTGATCCGCAACGAGGACGCCTTCGGCCGTTTCGGCGGCGAGGAG
Organism: Holophagae bacterium; assembly: GCA_032128015.1. GTDB lineage: Bacteria > Acidobacteriota > Thermoanaerobaculia > Multivoradales > Multivoraceae > JAQBHE01. The sequence continues at coordinate 3,214 of JAQBHE010000558.1, read as the reverse complement.
TTCTTGCTCGTGCTTCCCAACACTTCGCCGGCGGGCGCCTTCAACGCCGCCGAGAAGATCCGCACCCGGATCGTTGGCTCGCCGTTTCCCCAGGCCACGTCCCAGCCCCTTGGCATGATCAGCGTCAGTATCGGACTTGCCTGCTACCCCGAGCATGCGGGCTCCAGCACCCGCCTACTCCAGAGTGCCGACGAAGCGCTCTACCGGGCCAAGGCGCAAGGGCGGAACCGAGTCGACATCGCGGTGCCCATTGGCATGGGTGGATAGAGGAGAGCGACATTGACCACGAAAAGGCGACGGGTGGTGATCCTGGGAGCCGCCGGACGCGACTTTCACAACTTCAACGTCCGCTACCGCGACGACGCGACGACCGAAGTGGTGGCTTTCACCGCCACCCAGATCCCGGGAATTGCTGGCCGGCGCTACCCGCCGGCGCTCGCCGGCGACCTCTACCCCGACGGCATCCCGATCTTCGACGAGGCCGACCTCGAGTCGCTGTGCCGGGAGCGCGCAGTCGATGCCGCGGTGTTCTCCTACAGCGACGTGCCCTACCCGCAGGTGCTCCACGTCGGCTCTCGCGCGCTCGCCGCCGGCGCTGACTTCGAACTGCTGAGCCCCGCTCACACCTGGGTGAAAGCCGCGGTGCCGACCGTCGCGGTGTGCGCGGTGCGCACCGGCTGCGGCAAGTCGCAAACCACCCGCTGGATGGCCGAACGGTTGCGCGAGCGCGGACTCCGGGTGGCGGTGGTGCGCCATCCGATGCCGTACGGCGACCTCGAACGTCAGGCCGTGCAGCGCTTCGAACGACCCGAGGATCTCACCGCCGCCGACTGCACTCTCGAGGAACGAGAGGAGTACGAACAGCACCTCGCCGCCGGCAACGTGGTCTATGCGGGTGTCGACTATCAGCGGATCATCGCCCGCGCCTCCGCCGAGTGCGACGTCCTACTGTGGGACGGCGGCAACAACGACGCTCCATTCGTCGAGCCCGATCTCCTGTTGGTGCTGGTCGACCCGTTGCGAATCGGCCACGAGGGCACCCACCACCCCGGCGAGGTGGTGCTGCGGATGGCCGACGCGGTGATTGTCGCCAAGGCGGACGCCGCCGGCCCCGAACGGGTCGAGCGCGAGATCGCCAGCGTGCGCACCATCCGGCCGACGGTGCCGATCTTCCGCGCCGCCTCACCGATCACCCTCGACCCGCTGACCGACCTCGCGGGTCGGCGGGTACTGGTGATCGAGGACGGACCCACGATCACCCACGGGGGCATGCCTCACGGCGCCGGCTTCGTGGCCGCGACCGCCGCTGGCGCCGAGATCGTCGACCCAAGGAACTCGGCGACTCCCGAGATCGCAGCGGTCTTCCGCCAGTACCCCCACATCGGACCGGTGCTGCCAGCGATGGGCTACGACGCCCACCAACTCCGCGAGCTCGAGCGCACGATCGCCGGTTCGACCGCCGAGATCGTGGTCGCCGGCACCCCGACCGACATCGCCTCCCTACTCACTCTGGTGCAGCCGGTGGTCCGCGCGCGCTACTCGTTCGCAGAGTTCGGCGAACCGCGGCTCTCCGATTGGCTCGCCGAGACCTTCCTGGACCGACTTGCCCGCCAGGCTGCTGTAGACCTCGAGTCGTGTTGATCGTCGTCGCCCTCGGGGGAAACGCTCTCCTGCGTCGCGGCGAGGGGCAGGATCCGGCCACCCAGCTCCGCAACATCGAAGTCGCCGCGGCCGCAGTTGCCGAACTCGCCGAGCACCACCGCGTGGTCGTCACCCACGGCAACGGACCGCAGGTCGGCATGCTGGCCGCCCAGGCCGCCGCGCACCCCGAGGCCGCACATCCGCTCGACGTCCTCGGGGCCGAGACCGAGGGCATGATCGGCTACCTGATCGAGCGCGCCTTGCGTTCATGCCTGCCGAATCGCGAGATCGCAGCACTGCTGACGCAAGTGCAGGTCGACGCGCAGGACCCGGCGCTCTCGCGTCCAGCCAAGCCGATCGGCCGGGTGTACGACGCCCGCGAGGCCGACCGCATCCGGCGAGCGCACGGCTGGACCCTGTGCCCCGAGGGCGGCGGGTTCCGGCGGGTGGTGCCGTCGCCCGAGCCGCGCCGGATCCTCGAGCTCGAGGCGATCCGGATCTTGGTAGAGGCGGGAACCGTGGTGATCTGCGCTGGCGGTGGCGGGGTGCCGGTGGTGGTCAACGACCACGGCGCCTGGAGCGGTCTCGAGGCGGTCATCGACAAGGACCTCGCGGCGGCGCTGCTGGCTCGCGGGCTCGGCGCCGACGCGCTGCTGCTGCTGACCGACGTCGAAGGGATCTACGAGGACTGGGGGACGCCGGACGCGCGCCTGCTGCGCCGGGCCTCGGTGGACCAACTTCGCAAGACCGCCTTCGCGAGCGGCTCGATGGCTCCCAAGGTGATTGCAGCGTGTCGCTTCGTGGCCGCTGGCGGCCGTGCCGGAATCGGTCGTCTCGAGGACGCTTCGGCGATTCTCGACGGACGAGCCGGAACGCTCATCCTGGCCGATCGATGACCAGCCGAGTCTTTGCCGTCTCGAGAGTTCACGCCGGGCGCAGGCGCCGAGCTTCGATCGCGGCGACGCGGGACTGGATCTGGCGGTACGAGCGCAGCCAGCGACGGTAGCATTCGAGGTCCGGTCGCAACGCGACGTATTCGGGCGGAACCTCGGTCAGATTACGGTAGCGCTCCCCTTGGAACGTCACCGAGCCGTCGTCGTGGACCCGCGCCACCCGCGATGATCGCCGCTCTGTGCGATCGCTCGAAAAGTGCAGAACTTCCGCCATCCGAGCCTCCCTCTCCAGCCCCCTAGTCTACCAGCGGTAGCCGGCGGTCGATCCATCAAAAAGAGCGTTTCGTGGTGACCAGCCACTGGAGACCACGGATCGTCCCATCGCGCTGCAGCGGCATCGCGACATCGAAGTGAACCAGGGTCCCCTCGCTCGATCGATTCGACCCGATGCGAACCCCTACGCCGACATCACCGAGCCAGCCGGGATCCGGCGGCCCGGCGCCTGCAAACCAAGCCCGGCCAACGTCCACGAAGATGGCGCCGCCAACGTTCAACAGTCGGAACAACTCCCAGTTGGTGTAGAACCGTTGCTCGATCGTCACCAAAGCGCGGCGGTCGCCCCTCGGCGTAGCGCAGGGGATAGCCGCGAAGACCCGAATCGCCGAGCGCATCGCCGCGGG
>JAQBHE010000557.1:0-6976 GCA_032128015.1 Holophagae bacterium | reverse complement strand
CTGCCGTAGGGCCGGGTCGCCTCGGCGAGGAGCCGCGCGTTGGCGTCGTCGCCGGCCTGGCCGAGGCCCGGCGTCGATGCCATCAAACCCGCGACGACCGCCAGCCAGCAACTGCGGGGCCGCCGAGAAGGAAAGGGGCTTCTGATCAAGGGCGGTTGGGATGTGCGAGCGGCAGCTGGCTGGGAGGGGCCCAGCGGTCGAGACGGCGATCAGCGTGCAAAGTAGCGAAGCGCGGATACGCGGTCAAGGTCGGAGGGGCTCCGAACGAAGTGCCCCGGTCTGAGGCGCCGGGTATGATCGCTGCCTGGCCTTTGATCGACCAGTGACTCACGAGGGATTTGTTGTGCCGACACTGCTCGAACTTTCCGAACGACTCTGGACCGGCCGCGACTCGATTCACGATCCCGCCCACCACCCGTTCACCACCCTCAACCAGATCGACGAGCTCGCTCCGGGAGTCGCGTTCTACAAGAACTTCTCGAACATCGGTGTGCTGGGGACCGCCGACGGCCTGGTGCTCCTCGACACCGGCTCGTTTCATCCGCTGGCGCATCGGCGCAGCTTCGACGGCGTTCGCTCCTGGAGCGACCTCCGGATTCACACCGCCGTCTACACCCACGGTCACGTCGACCACGCCTACGGCCTGCCGCCGTTTCTCGCTGAGGCCGCGGAGCGCGGTTGGGCGCGGCCGCGGGTGGTCGCCCACCGCGACGTGGTGCCGAGGATGGAGCGCTACATCGAGACCGCTGGATTCAACGCGGTGATCAATCAGCGCCAATTCCAGCAGGCGGTCGAATGGCCGACCCGGCCGATCTATCCGACCGACTTGTACCACGAGCGCCTGGACCTCGAGGTTGGCGGCGTTCAGCTCGAGCTGCACCATGCCCGTGGCGAGACCGATGACCACACCTGGGTGTGGGCGTCCGAGCTCGGCGTGCTCTACACCGGCGACCTGTTCATCTGGTCGGCACCGAACGCCGGCAACCCCCAGAAGGTCCAGCGCTATTGCGCCGACTGGGCGCGGGCGCTGCGCGAGATGGCGGCGCTGCGGCCGCGATTCCTGCTGCCCGGCCATGGCTTGCCGATCGCCGGCGAAGCGCGGGTGCGCCAGGCACTGCTCGAGACCGCCTCGTACCTCGAGTCGATCTACTCCCAGACCCTCGATCTGATGAACCAGGGCGCCTCGATCGATGAGCTGATCCATACGGTCAAGCCGCCGGCCGCGCTCGCCGATCGGCCCTTCTTGCAGCCGATCTACGACGAGCCCGAGTTCATCGTCCGCAACATCTACCGCTGTCTCGGCGGCTGGTACAGCGGCACGCCCAGCGAGCTCAAGCCGTCACCGTTGGCGACCCAAGGGCGCGCCATCGCCGACCTCGCGGGCGGGTTCGAGCGTCTGCTGCGTCGTGCCGAGGAGTGCCAGGCCGCTGGCGACTTTCGGCTGGCGAGCCATCTGGTCGACTGGGCGGCGGCCGCCGAGCCCGACAGCGTCGAAGTCCACCGAGTGCGCGCTCAGTTGTACACCGCGCGCGCGGGTCATGAGCCGTCGACGATGTCGCGCGGCGTGTTCGCGGCTGCGGCCCGCGACTCCGAGCGGCGGCTCCGTGACTGCGAACGACGGCTTGCTGCATCCGAAGCGGGCGAGGAACCCGCTCCAGGAGACGAAGGATGAGTTTTTCGACCCGCGATCCGGAGCGCAAGCACCTCGCGATCCTCGACAGCGAGCTCGCCTATGTCGAGATCGCTGGACTGTCGGACGGCCCCACGGTGGTGCTGCTTCACGGTAATCCGACCTCGGCCTACCTCTGGCGCAACGTCATGGCCGAGCTCGAAGGCGACGCCCGCTGCCTGGCGCCGGATCTGGTCGGGATGGGTCACAGCAAACCGAGCCCGGCGGGCCGCTACCGCTTCGTCGACCACCGGCGCTATCTCGACGCCTGGTTCGAGGCCGTGCTGCCCGCGGGAGACCTCGCGGGAGACCCTGCGGGGGACGTCGTGCTGGTGGTTCACGACTGGGGCTCGGCGCTCGGCTTCGACTGGGCCAAGCGCCATCCCGAGCGGGTGGTGGGGATCGTCTACATGGAGGCGATCGTGCGGCCGATCGCGAGCTGGGAGGAGTGGCCGGAGGCGGCGCGCTCGATCTTCCAGGCGTTGCGGTCGGGCGCGGGTGAAGAAATGGCGCTGCAGAAGAACGTCTTCGTCGAGCGGATCCTGCCGGCGTCGGTGATCCGCAAGCTCGGCGAGGAAGAGATGGCGATCTACCGGGCCCCGTACCTCGAGCCCGGGGAATCGCGTCGTCCGACTCTGACCTGGCCGCGCGAGATCCCGATCGCTGGCGAACCGCCAGACGTTGTCGCGATCGTCGACGACTATTCGCGGTGGCTCGCGACCACCGAGGATCTGCCCAAGCTGTTCGTGAACGCCGACCCCGGAACCATCCTGACCGGGGCCCAGCGCGAGCACTGCCGCTCATGGCCGAATCAGACCGAGGTCACGGTGCGCGGGCTGCACTTCATCCAGGAAGACTCGCCGCGTGAGATCGGCCAGGCGATCACCGGTTTCCTGGAGCGCTTGTGACCAAGAGCGACCAGCCGACGCGGCGGCGATCGCTGTCCGGACCGCTCACCGCGCTCACGATTCTGGCGGTGGTCTTGGTAGGCGGGTTCCTGATCTGGTGGATCCTCGATCCGTTGTAGGTGGCGGGCGCCCGATGGACCCAGATCGCGGATTCTGGCGGTCGCTCGAGATCGCTGAGGGCGGAGTCGCTCGCGGTTTTCTCCGCGAATGCGAGCTCTTCGTGCATCGCCGGGCGCAGGAATGGCGAGTGGCGAGCCGCTCGCTTCCCGAGGGCACCCGCGAACCCGGGAGCTGGAGCGTCCTCGACGCCTGGCCGGATGAGCTCGAGAGTGACGAACGGGTGGTGGTTCGCCGCCATCTCTACCGCGAAGCACCGACGACCGTCGAGGTGCGTCCCGCCCTTGCTGACCGGTCGGTGGTGGTTCATCCAGCGGTGTCGACCTCCATCTCGTCGGGCGAACAGGCGGTGGTCCACGTCGGCACGCCGGTATGGATCGAGCTGGTGGTGGCTGGTGAGCGACTGCTGAGTGTGCCCTCCGACCAGCCGTCTGACACTTGGTTCGGTCCGTCGACGATTGAAGGACAGCTTTGCTACGCCGCGCGCTCGCTGGTGCGGGTCCAGCTCGACAGTCTGATGCCGCCGCGGGTCGACCAGATCGTGACCCGTGCAACCCTGCGTAACGAGAGCGACGGGCCGCTCGATATCGAGCGCATCGCCTTGCCGGTGCCACAGCTGTCGATCTATCAGGGGACCGACGGCTGGCTGTGGACCGAGGCGGTGACTCTTGCTCGCGAGCCGAACGTCGGTCTCGCCCGCCTCGAGGTTCATCGAGGAGCCCCCTCGGGGGTACCCGAGGCGAGGAGGCTGGCCGGGCCGCGGGCGGCGCAACACGGCGACTCGCGGTTCCCGGGCATTGGGAACTCTCTTCGGGACAGAGGACTGAGCGGCGTGACCTGGCCCGACGAGCTCACCCAGCTGCTGACCTCGGAGCGCGCGTTCCAAGGAGTGCGCGCCCTGCTGATCATGGTTTTCGGCCTCGGGGCGGCGCAGATCGCATCGGCGGCGCTCGGACGCGTGGCGCGCGGGCGATCGGCGCTCGCGCAGTCGAAGCTGGTGCGGCGCTTTGCCTTCGGCCTGGTGTTCGGCTTGTTCGTTGCCAGCGCGCTCAGCCAGCTGGGGTTCAAGCTCGGAGTGCTGTTCGGCGCCGCCGGGGTGCTGACCGTGGCGGTCGGCTTCGCGGCGCAGACCTCGGCTTCCAACCTGGTGAGCGGTCTGTTCTTGCTTGCCGAGAATCCGTTCCGGGTCGGCGACACGATCCGGGTCGGTGGCACAACCGGCGAGGTGTTCGCCATCGACCTGCTGTCGGTGACTTTGCGCACTTTCGACAACACCGCGGTGAGGATTCCCAACGAGTCGTTGATCAAGAGCGAGATCGTGACCCTCACCCGGTTCGCGATCCGTCGCATCGAGATCCCGATCGGAGTCGGCTACGGATCCGACCTCGCGCTGGTGCGCCGGGCGCTGCTCCAGGTGGCGGATGAGAACCCGCTGGTGTTGGAGGAGCCGGCGCCGGTTTTTCTGGTCGACCGCTTCGGCGACTCGGCGATCGATGTTCAGCTCCTGGTGTGGACGAGTCGCGAAAACATGATCCGCCTGCGCACCCAACTCCACCAAGCGATCAAGGTCGAGTTCGAGCGCCAGGGCATCGAGATTCCGTTCCCCCAGCGGACGGTCCGGCTGGTGGGCGAGGCAGAGCATCTAGGCTAGGAGTCGGTAGCGGTCGACCTGCCCCGCAGGGCGGGGTGGCCTTCGGCGGTCCCACCGAGGCTGCTACGATCACAGCGCTCGCACTCTGGGGTGTCCCGAGGTGGTTCGCATACGAAACGGAGGCAAGACGGTGACCAAGTTCTCAGTCGTGATCGGCGCCGCTCTGGTTCCTGGCGTGGCATTCGCTCATCCCGGACACGCTGCCGGCGGCGCCTGGGATCTCGGCCACTACCTCACGGACCCGTTTCACCTGGCGCTGACCGTGGGCGCGGTCCTGCTGGTGCTGGGCGTTCGCCGGTCGCTACGGCGGTCGTGGTCCGACAAGACGGTCCGGTAGGTTTCTTCGCTCCCGAGCGCCGCATCGGCTGCGGCGTGCGCGTGGCCGGTGTCGATCCTCGGACATCGACTCGACACTGCCCCGCTGGGTCGAGCATGCGTTTGCGGGCGATCGCCGGTCCGTCCCATGACCGGTGTCGATCCGCGCGCGCGGGTGTACGATGCGTTCGACCCAAAGGAGAACGCCGATGCACTGGAAACACCTCCTGCCGATCAGGCGGCGCCTCGGCCTAGGCGCGATCACGCTTGCGACCATGTTGGCTTGGGCGCCGTCCAGCAGCGCCCAGGTGGTCGACTTCGGACCCCTGCCACGCGGTCTCGAGCCGAAGCAGCAGCAGGAGATCGAGGCGCTGGTCCAGAACGTGTGGGATCAGAAGATGGCGCGCCAGATGGGCATGGCCCTCGAGATGCCGGCCACCGAGGTCGGGGCACGCCTTGCGATCCTGGCGAGCTGGGCCGAGATCCACCGCCAGCGGGGCGGCGCCCTGCCCGAGGGGGTTCGCCGAGTCGCTCGAGCAGCACCGCAAGCTGGTGGCGCGAGTCAAGAGTGGCGAGCCGGGGGATCTGGGACCGGTGCTCAGCTTCCTGGAGGATGGAGTCGCGGCGATTCAGAAGGCGCTCGCTGCGGATCCGCCGTAGCGACGCCAGAAACGGCGCCGCGCCGCTCTTCGAGCCAATCGATCCAGTCGTCCATACCGGCTCCGGTGCGCGCCGAGACCTCGATCACCTTGGGGTCCGGCATCACCCGCTCGAGGTTGCCGAGCAAGAACTCGAGGTCGGTGCCGAGGTGGGGCACCAGGTCGATCTTCGAGAGCACGACCAGATCGGCGTGTTGGAAGATCAATGGGTACTTGAGCGGCTTGTCCTCGCCTTCGGTCACCGACAGCATGACGACGTTGGCGTTCTGGCCCAGGTCGTAGATCGCCGGGCACACCAGGTTGCCGACGTTCTCGATGAACAGCAGATCGAAGGGGGCCTCAAGCTCGTGCAAGCCGCGATGCACCAGCCGGGCGTCGAGGTGACAGGCCGAGCCGGTGGTCAGCCCGACCGCCGGGATGCCGGCGCGGCGTAAGCGCTCGGCGTCGCGATCGGTCGCGAGATCCCCGCTCATCGCCGCCAGTCGCCAGCTTGCGGGCGCCATCGCCGCCGTCGCTTCGAGCAACGCGGTCTTGCCGCAGCCGGGCGAGCCCATGAGGTTCAGCGCGAGCACGCGGTCTTCCGCGAGGTGCTGCCGATTGTGCTCGGCGCGGCGGTTGTTCTCGAGAAGCAGGCTCTCGCCGATCTCGATCGGCACTACCTCGGGGTCGCCGCATCCACAGGTTTCACACATGGAATCACCTCTCTTGGCGTGGGAACATCCATTTCCAGTCTCTGCAGCACCAGCTCGTCGCCCTCGACCAGCCGCGCCGGGACTCCACATTCGGGGCAGCGCAACACCGCGCCCGAGGCGGGCTCGCACGCGCACCGAGGACAGCGCCAGCGTACCGGCACCGTGATGACGTCCAGGTTCGCGTGGCGGCAGCACGAGCCCGCGGACACCAGCTCCCAGGCCGAGCGCAGCAGGTCGACCTCGATCCCCGACGCCGCGCCCAGGCGCAGCTCGATGCGCAGAACCGCGGTGGCGCCTCGCGCCTGGGCCTCGCGTTCGACGCGGTCGAGCAGCGATTGGGCGACGGAGAATTCGTGCATCTGCGTTGTGGTGTGCTACGAATTCCGAACATGGCCGCCGGCGAATACCGGCGGGCGTTTCGCGAAGAACGCTTCGAGCCCCTCGGCGAAATCGGCAGAATCGGCGATCCGCGCCAACTCTTCGAGCTCCTGGTCGAGGTGGTGGTCGAGGCGATCGATGCCGGCGGCACGGTTGAGCAAACCTTTGGCGATCCCCAACGCTCGAGTCGGCCCCGCGGCCAGTCGCTGGGCGACCGCCGCCACCTCGGCCTCGAAGGTGGCGACCGGGTAGACCTCGTTGATGAGATTGGCGTGCTTGGCGGCCGGCGCGTCGAGACGTGGGTTGAGCAGCAGCAGGCCCATCGCCTGCCGGAGCCCTACCAGCCGCGGCAGCAGGAAAGTCGAGCTCTCGGCGCCGGTGAGGCCGGTCTTCGAGTAGGCCCACTCGAACGAGGCGCGCTCGGAGGCGAGAACTAAGTCGCAGCTCATCGCCAACCCGAAGCCGCCGGCCGCGGCGATCCCGTCGACCGCCGCGATCCACGGTTTGGGAGAGCGCCGGATCTCGGAGATCGTGCAGTGCAAGTACTCGAGGATCTGCTTGAAGATCTCGCCGTAGCCAGGTCCGGT
>JAQBHE010000556.1:0-9334 GCA_032128015.1 Holophagae bacterium | reverse complement strand
CTCGGTCGATGTCCTGACCGGCACGATCAAGGCCAACTTCCCGTGCCGAATCTCGTTCGCCACCGCCACCCGGCACGATTCACGGACGATCCTCGACCAGGTCGGCTCCGAGAAGCTGCTGGGCAAGGGGGACATGCTGTTCCTACCCCCCGGCAGCTCGCGCCCGATCCGACTCCACGGCGCCTACGTCAGCGAGCAGGAGACCGCGGCGCTGGTCCGCTGGCTCAAGCGTCAGGGCAAGCCAGAGCTCGACCCCGCCGTGGTCGAGCCGCCGGTCGAGGAGCGCGGTGGTGGCGGCAGCAGCGGCGACTACGACCCACTGTTCGACGACGCCGCCCGTCTGGTGGTGGCCGAAGGGCGGGGATCGGCGAGCTTCCTGCAGCGGCGGATGCGCTTGGGCTTCTCACGCGCCGCCCGCCTGATCGACTCGCTCGAGCAAGACGGCATCCTCGGGCCGGCCCAGGGCAGCAAGCCCCGCGAGGCGCTGGTCAAGCCCGACTATTTCGACGAGATCGATCGCCACGAGTCGTGAGGCACGGAGGCGCACAAGACGGGCTATCCTGGACCCTGCGATGATCACCCCGCGCCGGATTTGCTTCTTCGGCACGCCCGAGTTCGCGCTCGGCGCGCTCGAAGCACTCGAGAGCGCAGGCCGCTCTCCGGACCTGGTGATCAGCCAACCGGCGCGGCGCTCGGGCAGAGGACGGGGTCGCCGCGAGCCGCCGGTTGCGCGCTGGGCGCGCGACCGCGGCATCGAGCTGGTGCAGCCGCCGAGCGTCCGGCGGTCGGAGTTCCTCGAACGGCTGCGGGAGTGGCAGCCGGACATGGCAATCGTCGTCGCGTTCGGCCAGATCTTCCCGAAGACCCTGCTCGAGATTCCCGCCCACGGCTGCCTCAACCTCCACGCCTCGCTCCTGCCGGCATACCGTGGCGCCTCGCCGATCGCTGCGGCGATTGCTGCCGGCGAGCGCGAGACCGGGGTGACCACGATGGTGATGGACCCGGGGATGGACAGCGGTCCGCTGCTGCTCGAACGCCGGGTCGCCATCGGCGACGACGAGACTGCCGGCGAGCTCGGCGCTCGGCTGTCGAGAATCGGCGGCGACTTGGTGGTCGAGACTCTCGCGGGCCTAGAAGCCGGGGTGATCGAGCCGCGTCCCCAAGACCACTCGCGGGCCAGTTTCGCGCCCCGCCTCACCAAGGATGACGGCCGTCTCGACTGGTCGCGCCCGGCAACCGCCCTGGCCGCCCAGATTCGCGCGTTCGATCCCTGGCCGGGTGCGCGCACCAAGTTCCGGGGCGAGACGCTGGCGGTCATCAAGGCGCGCTGGGTGGCGGATTCGGAGCTAGCCGACGAGCCGGCGAGCGCGTTCCTTGGACCCGGTTCGTTTCTCGGGTGCGCCGACGGGGCGCTGCTCGTCCGCTGTGGCGGCGGCAGTCGTTTGGCGCTGCTGGCGGTGCAGCGGCCCGGCCGACGAGTGGTCGCCGCGGGCGACTTGGCGAATTCTGAACGGCCCCTCCCGGGCGAGCGGTTCGGCGACCTGGAGTGTCCGTTGATCGCCGGCGACCCGCCCGGCGTCGGAGCCAGGCGTTGAACGGGACGATTCCGTTGTTGGCCGGCGGGCGGCGCGCTACCCACTCGAGTGTTCGCGAGGCCGCGGTCTGGGCGCTCGAGCGAACCCTCGACTCGATTGCGCCCGCCGAGACCTATCTCGCGGCCGCCCGCGGTCGATGCGACGAGCGCGACCACGCCCTGCTTCACGAGCTCGTCCTGGGCACCCTGCGGTGGCTGCGCCGGCTCGACCACGTGATCGCGACCGCTGCCGACCGGCCGCTCGACAAGATCGAGCCGGCGCTGCTCTCGACCCTGCGGATGGGGGTCTACCAGCTGCTGTTCCTCGATCGGGTGCCATCCCACGCGGTGGTCAACGAGGCTGTCGCGCAGGCGCGGCACAAGAGCCATCGGGGCGGCGGCAACTTCGTGAATGCGGTGCTGCGCCGGGTCGCGCGCTCGCGGCTCGACGATTTCCCGGTGTCCGGTGGCGACCCCGTGGCTCGGATGTCGATCGAGCTCAGCCACCCCGAGTTCCTGGTGCGGCGCTGGGTCGGCCGGTTCGGCGAGACCGCGACCCGCCGGCTGCTCGAGGCGAACAACCGCGCCAAGCCACTGCACCTGCTCGCATTTCGAGATCGCGGCGGCCGTGAGCTGGTGGCGGAGGAGCTGATCGACGAGGGTCTCGAGGTCGAGCCGTCCGATGTCTCGCCTCTTGGCCTCAAGGTGCTCTCGGGTCGACCCTGGAGCACGACCGCATTCCAGCGTGGCGATCTCTACATCCAAGACGAAGTGAGCCAGATAGCGGCGCTGATTCCATGGCCCAGTCCGGGCGACCGGGTGCTCGACGTCGCGGCGGCGCCGGGCGGCAAGACCTTCGCGCTCCTGGCCTTCGAACCGTCGCTCCAGTGCGTGGCGAGCGACGTCTCGTTGTCTCGGATCGCGCGCATGCGCGCGAATCTCGGCCGTCTTGGCCGCGAGCTGCCGCTGGTGGTTGCCGACGGGGCGCTGCCCGGCCTGTCGGGGGACTTCGATCGCGTCGTCGTCGACCTGCCGTGCTCGGGCACCGGCACCCTGCGACGCAAGCCCGAGCTCAAGTGGCGAGTCTCAGAAGCGGAGATCGAACGCCTCTCCAGTCTCGGTCTCGCAGTTCTCGCCGGCGCGGCTGGCCAGGTGCGGTCTGGTGGGCTGCTGGTGGCGATCACCTGCTCGCTCGAGCCCGAAGAGAACGAGTTTGTGGTCGACCGATTCGTGACGAGCCACCGCGATTTTTCGCGAGTCGATCTCGGCTCCGGGCTGGCACCGGCGCTTGCGGCGTGGGTCGTCGGACCCGGCCTGTGGCGTCAGCCGACGGCGGACGACCACGATGGTTTCACCGTCCAAGTGCTCGAGCGTCGAGCGTCGTGAACGACCCAGCGCCGAGCCCGCCATTGACAAGCAGCCGGGGGTCCCTTATTTTCCTGGCAGTTCAGTCAGACAAGAGGAGGTCTCATGGCCGGTAAAGCCGACATCGTCGAGAGCATCGCGAGCAATGTGGAAGGTCTCACCAAGAAGCAGGCGGCCGACGCCTTCGACGAGGTGGTCGCGACCATTACCCGGCTCCTCAAGCAGGGTGACCGAGTCCAGATCCCCGGCTTCGGCAGTTTTTCCGTGGCCGATCGCCCGGCCCGCGTCGGGCGCAACCCGAAGACCGGAATGGCAATTCAGATCGCCGCCAGCAAGGCGGTCAAGTTCAAGGTCGGCAAGGAGCTCAAGGTCGCGTTGAACTAGGCGGCAAACCATGCGGCCGCGCCGGGAGCCTGTCGGCTTCTTAGCGGCAGGCGAGCGCCGGTGGCGACGCTGGCAGCAAGACCTGCGTTTCAGCGCACCTTGCGGTAGAGCCGACTCAGCCTGGCGGGCTGGAATCCCAATGCGAAAAGGGCCCAGATCAGCCAGTTGGTCGCGATCGTGCGGGCGATCCCGCGGGCGAGAAAGCGTCGCGCCGAGGTTGTGACCGGCGGCTCGAGGACCGCGAGCTTGCCGAGACGGCGCAGTCGAGCCAAGAGCTCGAGGTCTTCGAGAATCGGCCAGGCAGGGTAGCCTCCGGCTCTCTCGAACGCCGCTGCGCTCGCGAACTGCGCTTGGTCACCGAGGGGGATCCGAAACCAGCGGGTCCGGAGGTTGACCCAGCGTGCGCCGACGCGAAACAGCCACGACGCCGGTGCGAAGACCACGGTGAAGCCTCCGCCCACCGCCCCGTCGGCGAGGGCGTCGGCGACCAGCTTGCGGGCCCCAGCCGGCAGCCGGGTATCGGCGTGCAGGAACAGCAGGGCGTCGGCGCCCGCCTGGACTCCGGCTTGGGCGCCGGCGTTGAGCTGGTCGCCTCGTCCGGGTGACGAGACGACGACCAGAGCGCCGCGGGCGACCGCAAGCTCCGCGGTGCGATCGCTGCTGCCGCCGTCGGCCACCACGACCAGATCGCCGGCGGCGGCTTCGATCGCCCCGAGCGCCGAGTCGAGGGCGGCCTCGAGGCTCGGTTCCTCGTCGAGGGTCGGGATGACGATCGCCAGACGCACCGCAACTCGGATGGTACGATGTCGACGAACTGTAGCGACAGCCATGACGAATCGAGAGTTCAGCCACCTCGAACCGTCGGGCCGCGCTCGCATGGTCGATGTCTCGGCGAAGCCGATCAGCCGGCGGGTTGCCGAGGCTTCGTGCGAGGTCACCCTGTCGGCCGACACGGTTGCCCGGCTCGCTGACCTCCCGAAGGGCGACGCGATCGCGGTGGCGCGGATCGCCGGCATCCAGGCTGCCAAGCGCGCTTGCGACCTGGTTCCCCTAGCCCATCCGCTGCCTCTCGACTTGGTTGAGGTCGAAGTGACCGCCACCGCCACCGGGGTCGCGATCTGGAGCCGGGTGGTCGCAACCGCTCGCACCGGCGCCGAGATCGAAGCACTCGCCGCGTGCGCCGGGGCCGCCCTCGCGCTCTACGACATGGTGAAGGCGGTGGAGCGCGATGCGGTGATCGGCAACCTGCGGCTCGAGCGCAAGAGCGGTGGTCAAAGTGGCGACTTCGAGCGGCGCTGAGCGCAGCGCGCGGCGGCGCTCGAGCCGCAGCGCCAGTCAGCGCTGGGGCCCCGGCTGCGGACTCGACCGCTTGCTCGAGGACCCTTCCGCGCTGCGGGGCCGGCGCTATGGGCTGCTGTGCCATCAGGCGTCGCTGACCGCGTCGTGGGAGCCCGCGCCGCTCGCCTTGTGCCGCTGTGGGATGCCGCCAACCGTGCTGTTCGGCCCTGAGCACGGGATCTACGGTGTCGAGCAGGACATGGTCGCGGCTGCCGACCTGACCGATCCGTTGACCTCGCTGCCGGTGTCCTCGTTGTATGGCGACAACCAGCTCAGCCTGCGGCCGCGGCCGTCGGCGTTCTCTGGACTCGATCTCTTGATCATCGACCTCCAAGACATCGGTGCTCGCTACTACACCTTCGCCGCCAGCGCGGTGTGGGCGGCGGAAGCCGCGATCACGGCCGGTTGCGAAGTCTGGGTGCTCGACCGCCCGAATCCGCTCGGCGGTCAGGTGGTCGAGGGCAACCTTCCCGAGCCCGGTCTCGAGTCGTTCGTCAGCGCCTTCCGGGTGCCGGTTCGCCACGGGCTGACCCTTGCCGAGCTGGTGCGACTGGAGTCGCTGCGTCGCGGCTGGGACCCGGCGATGCTGCGCTTCTTCACGGTCCCGGGTTGGCGCCGCGAGCACACTTGGTTCGACATCGGCCGGCCGTGGATCGCGCCGTCTCCGAACATGCCGAGCGCGGATACCGCCTGGATCTATCCGGGGGGCTGCCTGCTCGAGGCCACCCAGTTGTCCGAGGGCCGCGGCACCACCCGGCCCTTTCTGCTGTTCGGAGCTCCCTATGTCGAGCCTGGGGTGCTGGCGGGCGAGCTCCAGGCCGTCGGCCACCCCGGAGTGGCCTGGGTGCCGGCATACTTTCGGCCCCAGTTTCAGAAACACGGCGGTCGGCTGTGCGGGGGCGTCGAAGTGGTATTGACCGATCGCGCCAGGGTCGAGCCGCTGCGGCTGGGGGTCGAAGTCCTCGCGGTGCTCCGGCGTCTTTACCCGGACGACTTCGCGTGGCGCGCCGAGGCCTACGAGTTCGTCGACGACGTGCCGGCGATCGATCTGCTTGCCGGCACCCCGCGACTGCGTGCGCTCCTCGACGAAGGGGCCGAAGTCGAGGACTGGATCGCCAGCTGGGCGGCCGACGAGCGGGCATTCGTGGAGGAGCGGGCGCCGGCCTTGCTCTACCGGTAAGCGGCACCGTGGCGCGGGTCGCCCTGCCGGCGGCGAGAGTTTGACCGGTGGGCTGCCGCAGCGCACAATCGCCCCCCGGGCGGCGAGTGGCGCCGCCCTCAGGTCCTGAGACTGCTTGCCCCGAGGACTCCAACCATGGCTCGGATTCTGATCTCGGATTCTCTCGGCAGCGCCGGTGTCGACCTGCTGCGCGGCGACGGTCACGAGGTGGTGCTGCTCGAGGAGAAGGACCGCGGGAGGCTCTCCGAGCTGCTCAGCGGATACCAGTCGTTGATCGTCCGCAGCGCCACCCAAGTCGACCGCCGGCTGCTCGAAGCCGGCACCCGGTTGCAGGTGGTGGGGCGTGCCGGCATCGGGGTCGACAACATCGACGTCCAGGCCGCTACCGAGCTCGGCATCCTGGTGGTCAACGCACCGACTGCGAATGCGATGTCGGCCACCGAGCACACCTTTGCCTTGTTGTTGGCGGCAGCGCGTCGGGTGGCTGCCGCCGACCGCTCGATGAAAGCGGGGAGCTGGGATCGCAAGCAGTACGTCGGCCAGGAGCTCTACGGCAAAACCCTCGGCGTGATCGGCTTCGGCCAGATCGGCCAGCTGGTGGCCGTGCGCGCCAAGGCGTTCGAGATGGAGGTGATCGCCTTCGATCCATACCTCAACGCCGAGGTGGCGGTCCGAAAAGGCGTCGAATCGGTGTCGATCGACGAGTTGTTGCGCCGCTCGGACGCGGTTACCTTCCACACCCCGCTCACCGACGAGACCCGCAACCTGCTGAGCGCCGAGCGCCTCCAGCTGCTGCGGCCGGGGGCGATCGTGGTCAACTGCGGACGCGGCGGGGTGCTTGACGAAGAGGCGTTGCTAGCGGCGCTCGAGAGCGGCCGGGTCGCTGCGGCCGGCCTCGACGTGTTCGCGGAGGAGCCACCGCCGAGCTTTGCGCTGGCCCAGCACCCGCGGGTGGTGGCGACTCCGCACATCGGGGCTCAGACCAACGAGGCTCAAGAGCGGATCTCCACCGAGACCGCCCGAATGGTGTCGGCGGCGCTCGCCGGTTCTCTGGCAGTGGCCGCGGTCAACCTGCCGTTCCGGGCAGACGCGACGGGCGTCGAGCCCTACCTGCGGCTGGCCGAGCGGCTCGGTCGACTGGCTGCCAGCGTGCTCGGTCCGGGAGGAGCTCAGCGCCTCCGACTCGAGCTCTGGGGCCTCGGAGAAGGACTCCAGGCACCGCTCAAGACCGCGGCGACCAAGGGCGCGCTTGGTCCATCGCTCGGTCCCGGAGTCAACTACGTCAACGCGCTGGCGTTGGCCGCTGCGCGGGGCCTGAATGTCGAAGTGTCGCTGCACAGCGAGCCGACCGATTGGTCGGAGCTGGTTGGCGTCACGCTCGCTCAGGAGGGCAGGGGAGTGGAAGTGGCGGGAACGCTTTACGGCGAGAACGATCTACGCGTAGTCCGCTACCAGGGCCATGGTTTGGAGTTTCGGCCCGAAGGCCGGTTGCTGATTTTTCGTAACCGTGACGTTCCGGGGGTGGTCGGCAAGCTGGGGACACTGCTCGGTGAGGCCGGGGTGAACATCGCCGATATCCACCTCGCTCAGATTGGCGACCAGCAGGCCCTGGCGGTGCTGCGCCTCGATCGCGAGCCGGGAGGCGAGCTGCTGGGCCAGCTCCGCTCGTTACCGGAGGTCGTCGACTGCCACTCGGTCTGGCTCGACGGTTAGCTCGTCGGCGTGGGCTCGTCACCGAAAAATCGTCGGTGGAGTGCCGGGCGTCCTCGTTGTCGTGAACGACGCGGGCTGATCGGCGGTGTTCGCCCATCGTCGGCCGCCCAAGCTCGGCCGCTACGTTCGGAGTTCACCTAGCGCTAGCGGGCTCCGGGCGTTCGCCCTCCCCAGCAAGACGGGCTCGTGGGAGCCCGTTGAGAGTCTCGAACCCCGCCAGCAAGAACTTGATCTGTGAAATCAAGTTCTGGGGTTCAAGACTTCTAGTGAGGGTCCGATGAGAGTTTTCGTCTGGTCCGATCTCCACGCGGACCATGCCGAGAACCGACGGGTTCTGGAAGAGATCTCTGCACACGAGCATCAGGACGACGCCCTGCTTCTGGCTGGTGACATCAGCCACGATCTCGGCCGACTTTCGGACGTGCTGAGTCTCCTGCGCCAACGTTTCGCCGCGGTCTTCTTTGTTCCAGGCAACCACGATCTGTGGGTGCCCCGAGTCGGCGCTGACTCGGCGGCCAAGCTACAGCGGGTTCTGGAGGTCAGCGAGTCCTTGGGGGTGGCGACGAAAGCGGCGAGGCTGCTCGCTCCGTCCGCAGACCAGGAGATCTGGGTGGTTCCTCTGCTCTCCTGGTACGTGCTACCGGAGGAGGGAGAGTCGAGCCTCTTCGTTGCCGGTCACGGTCCCGACGTCGGTCTCGCCGGATGGGCCGATCGCTCGTACATCAGGTGGCCGGCTGGGCGTTCGATGGCTCAGGACATGTTCGGGAAATGCCGGCGGGACCTACTCCCGATCCCTCCGCGAGCGGTCACCATCAGCTTCAGTCACTTCTTGCCCCGCCGCGAGCTGATGTACCCGGGTGTCGGTCGCCAGGGTGAGCGTCCGAGCCAGCATCGACGCTCCAGTCGACCGTTCTTCAACTTCAGTCGGGTCGCCGGTAGCTCGGAGCTCGATCGGCTGGTGCGCCATGTCGGCTCTACGATCCACGCTTACGGTCATCAGCATCGCAACCGAGATCGCGAGATCGACGGGGTCCGCTACGTCGCGCACTCTCTCGGCTACCCACGCGAGCGGTTGGCCGGGCACCTCCCGGAAGACAGTCTGAAGCCGAGACGGATCTGGCCGGAGCCGTCGACGGCAGGCATCCGTTGATCGTCGAGTCGTCAACGACCTCTTGCTGCCGGTGCTACTGTGCCGAGAAGCCATGCTGGACCTGTCTTCTGCATCGTCCATTCGCTTCCCGGTGTTCCTGTTCGGTCTGCTGACCCTGCTCTCCTGGGAGCTCGCCCGGCCGCACCACCGTCCCGCGAACAGACGGGCGGCCCGCTGGGTCGAGAATCTCGGTCTCGCGGCGATTAACGGAGCCACGCTCGCCGTGGTCTGCTGGACGTGCTTCGTGATCGCGGCCGCCGACGCGGCACCTTGGCGTTTCGGCCCTTTCGAGAGCCTCCACCTGCCGCCCGCGCTCCGCCTGCTCGGCGAGGTCGTGGCCCTCGATCTCCTGGCGTACGGTCTCCACCGCGCATACCACGGATCGCGCCTACTCTGGCGGTTCCACGCCGTTCACCACACCGACGCCGACCTCGACGTGTCCACGGCATCGCGATTTCACCTCGGCGAAGTCGCGGTCTCCGGAGCGGCCAAGCTCGCCACCTTTGCCATGCTCGGGATCTCGCCGGCAGGGCTCGTGATCTTCGAGATGACGATGTTGCTGGCGGCTCAGTTCCAGCACGCCAACATTCCGCTGCCTACTGCGCTCGAACGGCTGCTGTGGTGGCTGGTA
>JAQBHE010000555.1:0-4984 GCA_032128015.1 Holophagae bacterium | reverse complement strand
GTGGTGCCGATCTTGTCGTTACCCAGCGCGTCCTCGCGCGCCCGATCGAGCCGCCCGTGGGCCGGCGAGAGCAAATGCGCGCGATCGGACACCCACAGCCGTCCCTCGACCTCGATGCCGGCGGCGATCAGCCCGTCGAGCTCCTTCGCGAAGGCCTCGGGCTCGATCACCATGCCGTTGCCGAGGTAGCAATGGATGCCGGAGTGCAGGATCCCGGACGGGATCAGGTGGAGCGCGAACCGCCGGTCGGCGAAGCGCACGGTGTGGCCGGCGTTGTGGCCACCCTGGTAGCGAACGACGTGGTCGAACGCCGGGCAGATGAGATCGACGACCTTGCCCTTGCCCTCGTCGCCGAATTGCATTCCGACGACGACGACATTGCTCATGGTTTTGGGCCTCGCGATCGCTCGACCGAGCGGCCGCGGAAGGGACGCTGGGAGCGGGGTGAAGCTAGCACAGCGGCTGATGGTGCGCGGCCGAGTGAGGGTTGTTGGTACGCGACGCGATTGCTGTGAGCAGGTCGTGGCAGCGAGCGGGCAATGGGCAGGTCGTCTCGTTTGGCCGCGGTGGGAGCGCGCGCGTTCCCGTTCGTTCGTCGGCCGCCCAAGCTCGGCCGCTACCCCCGGAGGGCGATAACTCGGAGACGACCGATGCGGCCGAGCCGGCCGGCCGCTACGTTCGGGGAGAGAGCACGGATCACAGGTACGGCGAGAACAGCGCGGTGGCGCCGTCGCGCAGGCGCACCCCCAAGGTACGCTTTCGATACTCGTCGAGGCTGAGCCGCCGCGAGCGCTCCTTCTTCTCGTCGAGGATCCGGTCGAGACGCTGGTTGAGGGCGGCGCTCCAGCATTCGAGGTTGAGCTCGAAGTTGAGGCGCAGGCTGCGCGGGTCCCAATTCGAGCTGCCGATGAACGACCAGCGGTCGTCCATGACCATCAACTTCGTGTGATCGAACGGTCCGCGCACCAGCCACATCCGCACGCCGGCCTCGAGCAGCTCTCCGCGCATCGAGCGCGACGCCCACTCGACGAGCCGCAGGTTGGTGCGCTCGGGCACCAGCACGTCGACCTGGACACCGCGACGGGCGGCGACCTCGAGCGCGGCGCCGAGGTCCGGGTTGGGCAGGAAGTACGGGGTCTGGATCGCGAGCCGATACTTCGCGCAAGCGATCGCCCCCAGCAGAGTCCAGCGGATCTTGTCGAGGTTGTGATCGGGGCCGTCGGCGACCGCACGCGCCGCCACCTCGCCGGCAATGTCGAGATCCGGAAACCAGGTCTCGCCGGCAAGCGTCTCGCCGGCTGCGAACTGCCAGTCTTCGACGAATACGTGCTGGAGGTCAGCGACCACCGGGCCTTCGATGGCGAAGTGGACGTCGTCGACCCGTTCTGGCAGCTCGGCGCTGATCCGGTGGCCATGACGAATGTTCATGCCGCCGCAGAACCCGAGCCGTCCGTCGACCACCAGGATCTTGCGGTGGTTGCGCAGGTTCACATAGGGGAATCGCCACGGCAGCACGGTCGGCAAGAACCGCCGGGATTCGATCCCGCGCCGGCTAAGCTCGCGGCTCATCCGCGGCCGCGAGTAGCGGTTGCCGACGGCGTCGATCAACACCCGCACCTCGACCCCGCGCGCCACCGCGTCCTCGAGCACCGCCGCGAACTCGAGACCCGACGGGTCGTTGTCGAAGATGTAGGTCTCGAGCGCGACCGAAGACTTCGCCCCGGCGATCGCCTGGAGCATCGCCGCGAACGCGTCGTCGCCGCCGACCAGCGGCTCGATCCGATTCCCCGGCAGCATTCGGCGACGCACCAGCCCGTCGACCAGCCGTCCGATCCCGGATTGCAGATAGTCAGGGTCGAGCTCGATCAGCGGCACCCGCGCCGCCCCCTGGCGGACCGATCCCTCGCCGAAGATCGACACCGCCCGGCGGTGGATGCGGTTGACCCCCAACAGCGCGTAGGCCAGGGATCCCAGGATCGGAGCGATCCAGATCACGCCGACCCAGCCGATCGCGGCCCGCACTTCGCGCTTGCGCAGGATCGCGTGCCCCGAGGCCACGATCGCGATGCCGTAGGCAAGCGCGCCCAGCAACCAGGTCAGAGGCTCAGCGAGCACACCCGGGAGGCCGAGCTGCGAAAGGTCCGGGATCTCGGGAAACGCGAGAGCGAGGATCACCCGGTCAGCGTAGCAAGGGGCTCGGTGTCAGAGGGTGCTCAGGACGTCTTCTCGTGAAACGCCTTTGTGGGCGGCAAGACCCCCGCCGCCTTTGTTGAGGCTGGCGTCTACGCTTCTCTTCCGCGACCGGATGATCGCAGGTGTTGGCTCGATCATCGGCCGCCCAAGTGTCGGCGCGCCCGGAAACCGGGCGGCTACCCCCGGAGGGGCACCTTGGAGGGCTGTACCCACGATCCCGCAACCTAGGCACGTGTACGATCCGTGGCGATGCTTTCGGCAACTCAATCCCCCAACCGCATTGCGGTCTCGGACCCGCGTGGCGCGCTTACCTACAGCGAGCTCGACGCGCTCGCTGACCGGGTCGCGCGTCGCTTGCTCGGCGACGCTGGCTCTCGCGATCTCAATGAAGCGCGGATCGCGTTCCTGGTCACGCCGTCGACCGACTGGGTTCTCGCCCAGCGCGGGATCTGGCGCGCCGGCGGGATCGCGGTGCCGCTGTGCATCAGCCACCCGCTGCCGGAGCTCGAGTATGTGTTGCGTGATGCGGAGGCCGCGCGAGTCGTGTTCTCGGCCGACCGTGCCCCGGCGGCTCGCGAAGCGGCCGCGGCGGCGGGCATCGCTGCGGTGGCGATCGAAGAGCTGCGGAGTGCGACCGACGATCCAGCGTCTTTGCCTTCCCTGCCCCCCCTGCCATCCCTCTCCCCCGATCGCCGGGCCCAGATCCTCTACACCAGCGGCACCACCGGACGTCCCAAAGGAGTGGTCGCGACCCACCGCAACCTCGAAGCCCAGGTCACAGCACTGGTCGAGGCTTGGGGCTGGCGCTCACGCGACCGCACCGTCAACGTGCTGCCGCTGCACCACCTCCACGGAATCATCAACGTCATTGGCTGCGCACTCGCCTGCGGCGCTCACTGTGAGCTGCCTGCGGGCTTCGACGCCGAGGCCACCTGGCGCCGGCTCGCATCGGGCGAGATCACGGTGTTCATGGCGGTCCCGACGATCTACTCGAAGCTCCTCGGCGCTTGGAGCGCAGCACCGAAGGTGCTTCAGGATGAGTGGTCGGCAGGCGCCGAGCGACTTCGACTGATGGTCTCGGGCTCGGCGGCGCTGCCGGTGCGAGTTCTCGAAGAGTGGCAACGGGTGAGCGGCCACCGGTTGCTCGAGCGCTACGGCATGACCGAGACCGGAATGATCCTGTCGAACCCGCTCGACGGCGAACGGGTGGCGGGCGCGGTGGGAGCACCAGTGCCGGGGATCGAGGTGCGATTCGCGGACGGCGGCGAGCGCGATCCGCAATCGCCGGCGGTGGAGGGCGAGCTCGAGGTCCGCGGTCCGGCGGTGTTCTCGGAGTATTGGCGCCGTCCTGCGGAGACCCGCGAGGTGTTCGCCGACGGCTGGTTCAAGACCGGCGATCGCGCTCGGCTCGAGGACGGTCGCTTTCGCCTGCTCGGTCGCTCGAGCGTCGACATCTTGAAGACCGGCGGCTACAAGGTCTCGGCGCTCGAGATCGAAGAAGTGTTGCGCAGCCATCCAAAGATCCGCGAGTGCGCGGTGGTCGGCATCGCCGACGAAGAGTGGGGGCAGCGGGTGGCGGCGGCGGTGGTGCCGCGGGACGACGGCGGCGATACCGACGATGGCGGTGACGATGGCAAGCTCTCGCTCGAGGCCCTACGCGCCTGGGGCAAGGAGCGTCTCGCCCCTTACAAGGTGCCGACGATGCTCCTGCTGGTCGGCGAGCTTCCGCGCAACGCGATGGGCAAGGTCACCAAGCCCGAGGTCGCGAAGCTGTTCCGATGAGCCGGCGCGCCCGAGCGCCGATACCGGCTCGCGAGCGCCGGTTCCAGCGCGACATGTCGGTGGCGCGTCAGGAGTGGCGGTTCGAGGTCGGCCTGCCCGATGGGGGCGAGCGCATCGACGCCTTCCTCGCCGGCCGGCTGCGCTGGCGCTCGCGTTCGCAGGTGCAGCGGCTGATCGCGGCGGGGCGGGTGGAGGTCAACGAGGTCAATGGGGCGAACGGCGCGGGAGACAACCTGCGTCCGTCGACCCGGCTGCGCGCGGGCCAAGAGATCGTGCTCTGGCTCGATGCGGCGCAGGAGGAACAAGCGTCGCAGCAAGACCCATGGGCGGCGCAAACCGAGGCGGCTGACCAAGCGACCGAGATCCACGTGGTCTACGAGGACCACTGGCTCTTGGCGGTGAACAAGCCGCCGCGAATGAACCTCTATCCGAGCCGGCGCCACCGTGGCGGCTCGTTGATCGAGCTCGTCCACCGGCAGGTACGCGAGCCGAACGGGAGTGGGGCGAGCGCGGACCGGGAGAACAGCCATCCACCATCGCCCTGTCACCGTCTCGACCGCGAGACCAGCGGCCTGGTGCTGTTCGCGAAGGACCCGATAACCCGCGCCGCGGTCGGCGGCCAGCTCGAGGCACGGACGGTTCACAAGACCTACCTCGCGGTGGTCCTCGGCGAGGTCGCGCAAGACCAGGGCACGATCGACCTCGCCCTCGGCCCGGACCCGCGATCGCGGGTCGAGATCCGGCGCGCCGCCGTCTCATCGGGCGAGCCCGCACTCACCCGCTTCCGCGTCCTCGAACGCCTCGAGGGTCGGACCCTGGTCGAGCTGTCGGCGGTGACCGGACGCCAACACCAGTTGCGCGTGCACCTGGCGGCGATCGGTCACCCGATCGTCGGCGACAAGCTGTACCTTGGCGGCGACGACGTGTTCCTGCGCTCACTCGAGGGCGAGCTCTGCGACACCGACCGCGAGCTCCTCGGTCTCGACCGTCAAGCCCTCCACGCCTTCCG
>JAQBHE010000554.1:0-11457 GCA_032128015.1 Holophagae bacterium | reverse complement strand
CCGCTGGCTGCGTTGGACCTCCTCCACAATGGCGCCGCATTGCGTCCGTCGGCCACGCCTTGCCAGCGGACGCAGATCCCTGCGCGCAGCTCCGTGGGAGAAAAACACCAGGCTCCTAGCTCCCAGGCAGTGGAATCCGAGCGCTCGGCGCGATTCCGTCACTGCCGCCGTATTCGAGGTCGAGCCTGCGGTGAAAGACCCTCGAGAACAGGCGAGCGTCCTTGGCCGCCTCCCAGATCTCGACGCTCGGGCGGACCGGACCGAACAGCCGCAGGCGCACCGACCGCTTCGAAGTCTCGACCGCGACCCGTACCACCCGGCCGCTGCGCGAGCGCTCGAGGTGCTCGGCCAGGCGCAGGCAAACCGTCAGCACCCCGAGACGCTCGCGGTCGTCCCGGCGGAGCACCATCGCGAACGGACCGGTGCTCGGCGTGCCCTTGCGGTGGTATCGCACCAGCAGGATCAGCAGGATCTGCTCGCGATGGGAGAACCCGTTGAGGGCGGACGAACCGAGGAGGAAGGCGCCGTGGTGATCGTGACGGTAGTAGTCGATGGTCATCCCGACATCGTGGAGGATCGCAGCGCGGGCCAGCAGCTCGCGCTCCTCGGCGCCGTAGCCGTGAAGTTCGCGCAGGCCGTCGAACATCTCGAGTGCGAGCCGCATCACGCGCTCGGCGTGGAGGCGCGGCTGGCCGAACTGGGCGAACAGGTTCCCGACGCTGAAGGCCCGGCGATCTTCGAGAAGATGGGGGTGGCTGAGGAACCTGCGATAGAACGCGCCCTCGCGCAACCCGTGGCCGGAGACGATCAGCTCGTCGCGCTCGCCCTGCCGCAGTAGCCAGCGAAACAGCAGCGCCGCCGGCAGCACCAGGTCGGCGCGCTCGCTGCTCATTCCTGGCAAACGACAGCGCCGGTCGTAGTCGAGCTTGATGAGGTCGCGCAACAGATCATCGATGGCGGTGGCCGCGACCCGATAGCCGTGAAGCACCTCGAACGGGTAGTTCTCGCGTTTCTGGATGATCCGCGCGACGCAGCGGATGGTGCCGCCGATCGCCACCAGCGGCCGCCGGTCGCTTTGCATGCGTTCGGCGAAGGGTCGCATGTGCTCGGCGATCTCGCTCTCGGCGCGTTCGATCTGCGCCGGCTTGGCCTTGTCCGATCGAGCGCCGAGCCCGAAGTGGCGTTCGGCGAGTCGGAGCGCGCCCAGCGGATAGGCGGTGCCCCACTGCCAGCGGCGATCGGCCATCAGGGACCCTTGAGCGCTGCCACCGCCCTGGTCGACCACCCAGGCGTCGTCGACAAGCAGGCCGTTGGCCACCGCGTTGACCCCGAGGCCGGCCTCTTCCTCGCCGCTCAACAGCCGCACCTCGAGACCGAGTCCGGCGATGCGCTCGAGTAGGTCGCCGCCGTTCTTGGAATCGCGCACCGCGCTGGTCGCGATCACCTCGAGTGAGTCGAGCTCGGCGGCCTCCGCGTAGTCGGCGTAGAGCTCGATCGCCGCCAGCGCCCGGTCGACCGCCGCTTCGTGCAGCATCCCGTCCTCGGTCAGACCCTCGGCGAGCCGCGCACGTTCGCGGATCGAGTCCACCAGTCGGAACCAGCGTCCGGGCTGGTGCTCGAAAACCACCAGGCGGACGGTATTGGAGCCCAGGTCGATGATTCCGGCCCGCCGCGGGGAAGAAGGATGGCTGGGCATCGCCTGGGGCACCGTCTGGGATCGGGATCTTATCGACCCTCCGCGCGATGGGCGGCCGGCACGGGAATCGCACAGGCGGATTCGCCGTTGTCGGAGGTGGCGATCGATTCCGTATACTCACCGGCAATGACCCCACGAGACCTCGACAGCGCGCCTCTCAGCGCGCGGGTGCGCAGCGCGCGCAAGCGCGTCGCGGCATTCGCGGCGGCGGCGTTTGCGATCGTCGGGCTGGCAGATCCAGCGGCCGCGGACGACGTGTTCCTGGTCAATGGCGAGGTCTTCGAGGGCGTGGTCGCGGTGGTCTCCGAGACCCACGTGCTGGTCGATCTGCCGATCGGCCGGCTGCGCTTCGCCCGCTCCCAGGTCGACCGGGTGGTCAGCGCCGCGTCGCCGCTTGCGATCCTGCGCGAGCGCCGCGCCGAGCTCCTCGACTCGTCGGCTGCATCGGCCGACGACTGGCTCGAGCTCGCGCAGTGGGCCCGCCTGGCCGGCCTCGATGAGGACGCACGTCAGATCGCGCTGGTGCTCGCCCAGCGTTCGCCACTCCTCGACGGGCTGGGACCGGTGATGCGCGGCTACGGCTTCGTGCTCGACGAGGCCGACGGTTGGGTCCCGAAAGCCGAAGCGATGAGGCGCCAGGGCTACGTTCTCGACGACGGCGAGTGGGTCACCCAAGAGCAGCGCCAGGCACGAGTCGCCGAGCGCGAAGTGCGCGCCCGGGAGCGCAACGAGCAGTTCAAACTCGAGCAAGAGCGCGAGGCCGAAGCGCTGACTCGCCGGGCCTCCGACAACGACGTCGCGCTCGAAGCCGTGCGCCTCGCCCGCGCGGTGGTCGACCAGCGCGACAACCGACGCGGCACCGAGGTCGGAAGCGGTGGGTTCTACGCGGTGGGCGGTCCGGTGATCCTGCCGGGGCTGCCGCTGTCAGGGAGCTTCCCGATGGTCGTTGGCCCGGGTGCAATTGTCGGCGACGGCAGCGGCAACGCCGTCGGCGCGCCGGCCCTTCGCAGCAGCGTCCAGATCGACTGGGAGGCCCTGGCCAACCGTCAGCCCGGCAGCATCATTCCAATCAGCAGCCATCGGCAGCAGGTGGTGGCGGGTCGAAGGTCGCCCTGAGGGTTCCGGTCGGGTAAGGGAAGGGCCGCACTCGCCGGTCAGCGCCCAGCGGCAGGCGCGGCCGAGTGGGAGGCGCAGATGGCGCGGACCGCCGCGATCACTGCCGCGACCTCGTCGTCGCGCATCGCCGGGAAGATCGGCAGGCTCACCGTGCGCGACCACACGGCCGAGGCCACCGGCAGGTCGTGCGGCCGCCAGCCGAAAGTGTCGCGGTAGTAGGGATGAAGGTGAAGCGGTCGCCAGTGGACCGAGAAGCCGATACCGTGCTCGCGGAGTGCAGCCAAGAAGGCGTCGCGATCGATCCCGATGCGCTCGCTGAGCTTGATCTGGAACAAGTGCCAGGAGTGCAGGCGGTCTTCGGGATCCTCGGGTAGCTCGATGGCTTCGAGGTCGGCGAGCTCGGCGCGGAAGCGGCGGGCGATCCGCTCGCGCGCCGAGCGCAGCTCCTCGGCGCGGCGTAGCTGGTGCAAGCCGAGGGCCGAGGCGATGTCGGTGAGGTTGTACTTGTAGCCGGGCGCCAGGATCCGGTAGTCCCACGTGCCCTTCTCGGAGTAGCGACCCCAGGCGTCGGTCGAAAGACCGTGAAGCGACAGCGCGCGCATTTGATCGGCGAGCTCCGAATTCCCGGTCACCGCCATGCCGCCCTCACCGGTGGTGATCGTCTTGTTGGCGTAGAACGAGAAGCAGGCGACGTCCGATGTCGCCTCGCCGGCGCGTCTGAGAGTCTGGTCGTGGTCCCGGTACGCCGCGGGGAAGGAGTGTGCGGCGTCCTCGACCACCCACAGCCGATGGCGCTCGGCGAGCGCGCGCACCGCGGTCATGTCGACCATCAAGCCGCCGACGTGAACCGGCAGGATGCCCACGACCTTGGCGTCGGCGGGCAAGAAGGGGAGTCGCCCGGCGCGCAGGTCGGCGATCCGGCGCTCGGCGTCTTCGAGGTCGAGGTTGAGGCGTTTCGCGTCACAGTCAACGAGCAGTGGAATCGCGCCCGCGTAGCTCACCACTTCCGCGGTCGCGGCGAAGGTCATGGTCGGTACGAGGACGACGTCTCCCGGGCCCAGGCCGAGGGCGACCGTGGCAAGGTGGAGCGCCGCGGTGCCGCTGTTGAGCGCCACCGCATGATCGCCGCCGACTGCCGCAGCAAACTCGCGCTCGAAGCGCGCGGTGCGCGGGCCGGTGGTCAGCCACCCGGAGCGCAGGGTCTCGACCACCTCTGCGATCTCGGATTCACTCAGCTCGGGGCGGAAGAATGGCACCTTCATGGTCTTTTCGATTCGTGGGCGGGCGGCGTCTCGGGCGCGGTGCGGTCGTGGATTATCTCTCGCCAGCGATTTCCGTGTCCCTTCGACGGGATCCCGGGATTCTCCGGCGGCCCAGAACCGCGACCAGATGGCTGCGCAGGAAGGGCAACGCCTCGAGGCACTCGGCGAGCGCCGGGAAGCGCGCCACTCGTCGCGCGATCGGCGGCGCCAGGGTCAGGCTCCGGACCTCGCCTTCGAGATCCGGGAACAGCGCTGCCAGGCGCTGTCGTGACACCCCCCGAACGTTGGGGTTCGCGGGGTTGTCGACCCGAAAGTCGTACCACAGCAGCGCGCCCGCAGGCGCTAGCACCCGCACCGCCTCCCGCGCGCAGCGTTCCTGGGTCGGCGGGTCGAGGATCGAGCTCAGCACGGTCGACAGGACGACCAGGTCGAACGAGCCGGTGGCCAGGGGCAAAGTGCTGCCGTCGCCGACCAGGATCGGCGTCGCCGGCAGCCGGGCTTTGACTGCGGCGGCTCGCCGCAGGTCGAGCTCGACGCCGGCGAGTCGCGGCTCGCGGACCCCCAGGCCGAGGAGCTCGATCAACCAGACCCCTCCGCCGAAGCCGAGGTCGAGGCAACGGGAGGCGGCTGAGGGCAGAGCTCGGCGTCGCTCCAGCAAGTCGAGAGCGGCGCGTCTTCGGGTGTTGCGGAAGTGCTGCTCGGTGCGGTTCCAGGCTGCGTAGCGCTCGGCCGGGACCTCGCGCGCGCGGCGTTGGTTCTCGCGCAGCATCCGCGCGCGTTCGTTCGCGGCGTCGCTCATGGGCTCAGCTCCGGATCATGGGGTCGGCCGAGGACCAACGGCGGTACTGCGCCGGAACGATCGCCCCAGCGGTGGACGAAGCGCACCAGGCCTACCAAGAACCCCAGCCCGTAGGCGCAGTGGAGGGTGACGAAGACCACCGGCAGGCGAGCGAGATGGCGGGCGCCGTGCCGCCCACCCTCGAACAGCGTGGCCGCGAGGTTGGCGGCGGCGTACAACCCGGCGAGCGCGACCAGGGCCGAGGTCGCGATCGCCGATCCGAAAGCCGCGCCGGCGCTGGCGGAGATTCCCAAGGCCAGGCAAATCGGCGGCGCGAACTGGCGTGCCTTCATCTGCCGGGGATGCTTCTGGAGCACTCGCACCTTCCACATCCCGTACTGGAAGTATTGGCGGGCGAGGCCGGTGAGCTTGGCGCGGCTGAAATAGCGCGCCGGCATGTCGGGCACCAGCAGGATGCGACCGCCGAGGCGGCGCAGGCGATAGCTGTACTCGTCGTCCTGGTTACGCACCAGCTCCTCGTCGAAGGCGCCGGCGCGTTCGATCGCCGAGCGCCGATAGGCCGGGAACGCCACGGTGTCGACTTCGCGTGCCGGTCCTGTACTCGGCCCTGCGGCCGGCTCGCGGGTGCGGGTCCGGAACGGCGAGCCGCCGACCCCGAACCGTGAGCTCATCGCCACCGCGATCGCATCGGCGCTCGCCGATTCGGTCACGGTCTCGAGCACCCCGCCGACCGCGGAGGCATCGGTCTCGGCCAGGTGGCGGGTGGCGCTGGCCAAGTAGTTGGGGCCGACTTCGCAGTGACCGTCGACTCGGATGATGACCTCGCCCCGTGCGTGGCGCAGCCCGACGTTGAGTGCCGCGGGAGCGGTGAGCTTCGGGTTGTCGAGCACGGTCACCGGCCGACCGCAGCGCGCGGCCACGCCTCGAGCGCGCTCGCAAGTGTCATCGGTCGACCGGCCGTCGATCACCAGCACCTCGACGCGACCGGGCGGATAGTTCTGAGCGAAGACCGCGCCCAGGCAGCGCTCGATGAACCGAGCTTCGTTGCGGACCGGCAGCAGCACGCTGACCCAGGGAACCGACAGCGGCCCCGGGGCGTCGGCCTGCCGTTCTTCGGGGCTCATCGGGTCTCGGGTACTCCAGAATCCGAATCCAATATCCGAATCCCGAATCTGAATCATCGCCGCCGGGTGCCGAAGGGAGCAAGCCGGCGGGTTGTTAAGATGATCCGATGCGGCTCCAACGCGAACGCCCGCGGGCGCGATCGATCCTCATCGTTGCGTCGCTGGCGCTGGTCGGCTTGGCGGTCGCTTCGATTGCCGCTGCTGGTCAGGCCCCACCTGCTGTCCAGCCGGCCGGTCTCCAGCTCGCCTCGTTCGATGCTGCCTGGAGCCTGATCAACGAACGGTTCTGGGACCCGAAGTTCGGCGGTGTCGATTGGCAGGCGGTGCGCGACGAATTGCGGCCGCGAGCGGCCCAGGCCGCGAGTCGCGGGGAGCTCCGTTTGATCCTGACCGAGATGTTGTCGCGGCTCGGCCAGTCGCATTTCGGGATCATCCCGGGCGGCGGTGACGACTCCCGAGGCGACCGACTGGCAGCTCGAACCGGCGCATCTGCCACCGACGACTCGAATGTCGCAGCTGCGAGCGCGGACACCGCGTTCGGCGCGTTGGCGTGCGGCGAAGACTTCGACGAGCGCTTGCTGGCGGCGCGGAGCTCTAGCCCGACGGCGGATTCGGGTCGGCCTGGATTCGACGCCGGCCTGGTGGGCGCCGAGGTCTTGGTGACCCGGGTCGATGACGCCGGCCCGGCGGCGCGCGCCGGGGTCCGAACGGGTTGGCGGCTGCTGCGGATCGGAGATGAGCCGCTGGCCGACATCGAGCGGTGTTTGGGTGCGGGCATCGAGGCTCGCGCCCGACGCCTGCTGTTCCATGAACTGGTCGAGGACCTGCTCGATGGCGAGCCCGGCGAGTCGGTGGACCTGGCGTTCGGCGCGGCCGGAACGACGCGCTCGCTGACCTTGGCGCGGGAGATCCCCAGCGACACTCAGACTGTTCGTTTCGGCAACCTCCCGCCGATGCAGTTCCGGTTCTCGGCGCAACGGTTGTCACCGCCGGGCAGTGTCCTCAGCGTCGGCCTCTTGCGCTGGAACGTCTGGATGATGCCCTTGGCCGAAGCGTTCGAGCGCGCGATGGTCGATCTCCACGACGCCGACGGCATCGTCATCGACTTGCGCGCCAACCGTGGCGGTGTTGCCGGGCTGTCGCCGGGAGTCGCAGGGTATTTCGTCGACGCCGCGGACAGCCTGGGCACCCTCAAGTACCGTCGCGACGAGCTGCGGCTGCGGATCAATCCGCGGCGGGTCACCCGCGACGGGCGGCCGTTACCCGCCTATACCGGACCGCTCGCGATCCTGATCGACCAGTTTTCGGCCAGCACCTCGGAGATCTTCGGCGCGGGAATGCGTGACCTCGGTCGGGCCCGGCTGTTCGGCGAGCGCTCGGCGGCCGCCGCGTTGCCGGCGGTGATCGAGCGCTTGCCCAATGGCGACTTCCTGATGCACGCGCTCGCCGATCTCGAACGTCCGAGCGGTGAGCGGATCGAGGGCGTTGGTGTCAGCCCAGACGAGGAGGTCTTACCGACCCCCGAAGGCCTGGAAGCCGGACGAGACGAGGTCCTCGATCGGGCGATGGCGTGGATTGTCGAGACCGCCGGCCAAGGGGTCGCCAGATAAGGCAGGCCAGATAGGATCCGGTTGCGCTCTTTTGGAGCGGTCCGCCGCCTTCCCCCAACGAAACCACAGCCGAAATCGCGCCGTACTGCCTACGAAGCGCTGCGTACGATCCCCCGCGTACGAACCCGAAAAGGAAACCAGACCATGATTCGAAGATCCAAGATCCAGATCGCCAGCCTGGCCGCCTGCCTAACGTTGTCCTCCCACTTCGCGTTGGCTGCCGAAGGGCTGCCGACTCCGAAAGAGCTGATCGCGAAGTACGTCCAAGCGACCGGCGGCGAGAAGACGATGCGCGCAACGCGCTCGATGCGCTCGAAGGGGAAGATGGAGATGCCGGCGATGGGCATGTCCGGAGAGCTCGAGCTCTTCGCGGCGGCGCCCAACAAGATGCTGATGTCGATGGAGCTGCCGAACCTCGGCACCATCAAGACCGGCTACGACGGCAAAGTGGCGTGGATCGAGAACCCGATGACCGGACCGATGATCATCGAAGGTGACCAGCTCAAGGAGATGCTGAACCAGTCCGACTTCTACCGCGACCTCAAGTACGACGAGCTCTACCCGACCCAGGAGACGATGGAGAAGACCGAGTTCGCCGGCCAGAGCGCCTACAAGGTGCGGCTCGTCGACCCGTCCGGCAAGGAGCTGTTCGAGTACTTCGCGGTCGACTCCGGGCTCAAGATCGGCTTCGAAGGCGAACAGACGAACGAGATGGGAGTGATGTTCGTGACCACCGAGCTCTCGGACTATCGCAGCGTCGATGGCCGCAGTATGCCGATGACCACGGTCGCCAGGATGATGGGGATGGAGATGAAGATGGTGCTCGAAGACGTGTCGTTCAACAGCGTTGACGACGCGATCTTCGCGCTGCCGGAGAACATCAAGACTCTCGCCGGCGCCGAGAAGCCCTAGCCTCCGAATGTGCTGAAGTAGCACATTTCTTCAGCGACATGGAGCGAGCTGGCTCGCACATCGAGGACTTCGGGTTCCTCTGGGGGTAGCGGCCGACCTTGGGCGGCCGACGAACGAGCGAGGACGCCGGCGTCCCACCGCGCCCGAACGAGAAGACACACCCAGCGCTCGCCCGACTTCACGTGCTATTCGCAGCGATGGCGCACGCCCCAACAATTGCTCACTCGGCCGCCCAAGTGTCGGCGCGCCCAAAGTCGGGCGCTACGCCCAAGAGGGGACACGGTGGTGGCCGTCCCGATCTGCCGGCACAGGATCTCGACGTCTTGGATGCGGGCGAGCGAGACGATTCTTACGGTGCAAGCGTCCAGGTGGCGCCTGGATGACTCGGAGAGGACGTGACTTGCCTCAGACGCGATCGACGCGGGCACGCACCGCGCGACCGCTGCCGGTGATCCGGTAGGGCCCAGCTGCGGCTGGGGCCAGGAAGGCTTCCCCGGGGCCCAGAGCGAGGTGGCCAGCATCGGTTGCCGCCTCGACCCGGCCCGCTAGCACGAGGACCGCCTCGACCAGGTCGTGGCCGCCGCCGTCGGCGGTCACGCCGGTCTCGAGGTCGAGAAGATCGAGGACGAGCTCGCCGCCGGGTGTGCGAAATGTAGTGACGCCGCGAGCGGTCGCATCGGCGGTCAGACGCATCGGCGGCCGCGGTTCGAAGCGCAGGATCCGCAGCATTTCGGTGCGATCGATTGGCTTTTCGGTGAGTCCGCAACGCACGACGTTGTCGGAGTTGGTCATCAGCTCGACCGCCAGCCCGCCCAGGTAGGCGTGCGGGTACCCGGGCTCGGTGAGCAAGGCCTCGCCCGCCGCGAGCTCGACCAAATTCAGGACCAACGGCGCGAGTGCTGCCGGATCGGTGGGGAAGGCGGTGGCGAGGCGGGCGACCCAGCGATGCTCGGCACGGTTGACGACCGCGCAGCGAGCCGCGAGGCGCCTGATGAGGTCGGGGTCGAGGGTGAGATCGAATAGCCGGGCGAACGCCGAGCGCAGTCCTGCGTCGTCGAGGCCTTCGGCGAAGGCGTCGGCCACGGTCATGAGCTCGCGAATCTCGAGCTCTCGGAGAAGGCGAGCGGTCTGGGCGAGCGGGCGGAATCCCGAGAGCGCGGGGAAATCACTAAGCGCCAGTACCAGCTCCCGCTTCGCTCCCTTGTCGCGATAGCTGCGGTCCGCGGCGTCGATCGCGATTCCCGCCGCGTTCTCCCGGGCGAAACCGCTTGCCGCGTGAGTGGCGTCGGGGTGGACCTGGATCGACAGCGGTCGCTCGGCGGCCAGCACTTTGAGCAGGAAGGGAAAGCCACGGTCGGCGTCGGCGCCGAGCAGCTCGCGCGGGTAGGCCGCGACGAGGTCGTCGAGGGGCACGCTGCGGTCGCCGATTCGCGCCGCGGACGGCGACGAAGGGTGGGCGCCGATCCACAGCTCGGCTTCGGGCTCGGTCGCGGGGTGCTCGCGACCCAACAGCCGGGCGAGCGCGGTTCGCGAGCCCCAGGCGTAGTTACGGATCGGATTCTCGAGCCTCAGCAGCTCTCGAAGCGCGCTCGGGTCCAACTGGGGGGAGATCATGGCAGGACGCTCTCGGCTGGCTTGCCGAGCAGCCGCGCCAGTTGATCCGGAGTGTCGATGTCGTCGAGTGCCCGTGGATCCGGGACCTCGATCTCGACGACTCGATCCTGAAGCCGGTCGAGGATCTGGCTGCCGCCTCGATCGCCGGTGATCTGCGACAGGTCCACGAACAGATCGCGACCGAACAGCACCGGCGCGCCGCGGCGGCCGGCGGAGGTGGGCACGATCGCGAAGCCGGTCGCCGCGGATCCGCGCTCGGCGAAGGCGGCGATCAGTAGGTCGATCGTCGCAGCGTCGAGCCACGGCTGATCGCAGGGGATGAACAGGGCGCCTCGAGCGTCTGCGCCGACCGCCGCGAGGCCGCGCCGCACCGAGGTGCTCTGGCCCTGTTGCCAGCTGGGGTTCGCGACCACCCGCACCGCCAATCCCTCGACCGCCTCGCGAACCTCGTCCTCGCCGCAGCCGACCACCACCAGGACTTCGGCGAGGCGGCTTTCGAGCGCGACGCGGCAGGCGCGGCGGACCAGAGTCTCGCCTTCGATCGCGATCAGCTGCTTGAGTGTCTCCGCTTGCAGGCGGCGCGAGCCGCCGGCCGCCAGCACCACTCCGGAGACCGGCTGGCTAGCGTGAGCCGCCACTTGCCGGTCCTGGCCGATAGCGCGCCTGCACCAGCTCGGCGGCGATCGCGAGCGCGATCTCCTCGGGACGGCGGCCGCCGAGGTCGAGTCCGATCGGGGCGTGGATGCGCGCGATCTGATCTTCGGTGAGCCCGCGCTCGCGCAGAGCCTTGACCCGCTTGGCGTGGGTTCGGTTGGAGCCAAGGGCGCCTACATAGCGCGCGCCGCGCTCGAGGGCGACCGCCATCGCCGGATCGTCGAGCTTGGGATCATGGGTCAGGAACACGCAATAGGTGCCGTCGCCGATCGGCATCTCCGAGAGCGCCTCCGCCGGCCAGCGCAGGATCAGCTCGTCGGCGTGGGGAAACCGCACGGCGGTGGCGAAAGCGGCGCGAGCATCCAGCACCAGGGCGCGAAAGCCGAGACGCTTGGCGAAGTGGGCGAGGTGGATCGCGACGTGGACCGCGCCGACGATCACCAAGGTCGGCGGCGGCGCGAACACCTCCACGAACAGCTCGGCAAGCGATTCAGCGTCGCCGGCCTCGAGGGCCACCCGATGGCAGCCGGTGGCGATCGCGGGGTCGTGGGCGAGCTCGGTTGCGAGCCGGTCGAGCGCGAGATTGCCGAGGCTGCCCTGGTGGCGTCCGTCGGGCCACACCAGGAGCTTGTAGCCGAGGGCGGCGCCGCTGGCTTCCGGCGCGTCGAGG
>JAQBHE010000553.1:0-25326 GCA_032128015.1 Holophagae bacterium | reverse complement strand
GACCGGACGCCGATGCACGCGTTAGTCGCGGACATCGATCTGGTCATTGTCCGCCTTGATGACACTGTCACTGTGCTGTACGGGCGTTGCGCGCATCGTGGTGCGCTGATGGCCGATGGTCACGTCGACGGTGACAACTTGATCTGCGGCGTGCACGGCTGGGACTATCGCCTCGACACCGGCATCAGCGAATACAAGAACAGCGAAACACTGCCCAAGTTCAATGCCTGGGTAGAAGAGGGGCAGGTACTCGTCGACGAAGATGAGATCGCTGACTGGTCCAGTAAGCACCCGCAGCCGTATAACCGTAAAGCGTACCAGGGCGTTTACCAGGATCCGAGCGGCACAGCCGATGAACCACATGTGAAGTTCATTCGGAAACTCGCTAACGAAGGGCTGGCTAAAGTCGGACACCACGGCCCCGCGGCGGCCATGGGCGTACCGCGTGACAGCTTGCCTAAGTGGGACGACCTGCAGTTCGTCGTCGGCCAGCTGCACAAGTTGCCATTGCTCGATGAGGAAGCCGTCGGCACCGACCTTGTGATCGGGCCGAACCCAAACAAGCCATTGCGTTTGGACATTCCGCTGTTTGTTTCGGATATGAGTTTTGGTGCGCTCTCCGAAGAAGCGAAAGTGGCTCTCGCCAAAGGCGCAGAACTGGCCGGAACCGGCATTTGTTCAGGCGAGGGCGGAATGTTGCCGGAAGAACAAGCCGCCAACTCGCGATATTTCTACGAACTTGCATCCGCCCGCTTCGGGTTTTCATGGGACAAAGTGCAAAAAACCCAGGCATTTCACTTCAAAGGCGGGCAGGGTGCCAAGACTGGCACAGGGGGCCACTTACCCGGCGCCAAGGTGATGGGCAAGATAGCAGATGTCCGTGAATTGCCGGAAGGACAGCCTGCCGTTTCGCCTGCACGCTTCCCGGAGTGGACTGAGTTAGCCTCGATCTAACAGAAATCCGTCTGGAGAAATAGAGAGAAACTGGAAGAGGCCTTGTCTGCTGGGTGTTTTCGAGTGGTGGTGAAACGCTCGACAACAACCGAGAAAGGCCACTTCCAGTGAGGTTAACCAGAACAGGTTTGCATGGTCGTGTCAACGCTCTCCTCAGGGTACGTAGCAGCGCACAGCGGGTGACTTCGCATGCCGGACTCGAGCTCCTGCGCGGGTACCTCGTCCAGTCTGGATTTCGAGACGTGATGAACCAGCTGCTCAAGGGCGCGTTGCCCAGAACCGACTATGGTGGGCGACGACTGATCCTGCTCATCCTTGGCCTGCTGATCGCTGGTGGCAGGCGCCTGTGGCATCTGCGCTACCTGGCGGAGGATCCGATCGTTCAGCGGTTCGCTGGACTCAAGCGATTGCCCTGTCCGATGACCGCTGGAAGGTGGCTGCGACGATTCACCCAGGAGCACGTGGCGCTGCTCTTGGCGGTGAACTCGACGTTCACGACGGCGGCGATCTTGAAACTGGGACTGGCGCGGATCACCGTCGATGTGGACGGTTCGGTGTTGTCGACCGGCGCCACGGTGGAAGGCGCCCGAAGGGGCTTCAACCCGCACCACCGAAAGGTCCCGAGCTACTACCCGATCACCGCCTACGAAGCGCAGTCCGGCCAGATCCTCAGAGTCCACAATCGCCCGGGAAACATCCACGACGGCAAGGCATCCCCGCCCTTCCTCACGGAGCTCCTCGCCCAGCTCGAGCCAGTCACCGCTGGGCGCAGGATCCTGGAGTTCCGCATGGATGGGGCGTTTTTCCGCTCCGACGTCATCGAGCTCCTCGACCAACACGGCGCCGAGTGGGCCATCAAGGTGCCCTTCTATCCGTGGCTCGGCCTCAAGAGCTACGTCGCCCAAGCGCCTGAGTGGAAGCGGGTCGATGACGGCGTCAGCTACTGCGAGAGCAGAGTGCAGATTGCGACCTGGAACCGCGTGCTGCGCATCGTTCTCTACCGCAAGCGTGTCTTCCACCAGACCAAGAAGAACTTCCAGCTCGACCTCTTCGACCCCGACGACGGCTACTTCGAGTATTCCGCCATCGCCACCAACAAGCGGCTCCGCGGGCCGGCTCTCTGGCGGTTCCTCAACGGTCGTGGAGCCCACGAGAAGGTCCTGGGCGAGCTCAAAAACGGCTTCGCCTTCGACGCCGTTCCGACCGCCCGCTACGACGCCAACAGTGCCTGGCAGGTGCTCAGCATCCTCGCCTTCAACCTCACCCGGAGCTTCCAGAGCGCCTGCCGAGTCGATCGCCGAGGACGATCCCAGAAGCGACGATGCCTCTTCCGTTTCGAGAACATCCACACCCTTCGCTTTCGACTCATCGGCCGGGCAGCGACCCTCCTCGCCCCCGCTGGTCGACAAACTCTCGACCTCGGTCAACACTCCGCCGCCACAGCCGAGTTCAACGCCGTCATTGATGCCCTACAGGCTGCATGATTCTGTTAGATCGAGGCTAGCCAACTGCCGAAACTGGACCTCCACTAACCCCTTGGACGAGGGCACCCTCGTCTCCCTGTCGAAATACTTTGCCGATGGGTTTGGGGCGCCTCACTGGGCTGGCGGTTGGGTGCCGTCGACTTCCAGTTGCAGTAGTACTCAGCCCGTCTGGTGCGTTAGCGACTGAAATTCGGGCATCGCGCCCGGCCGTGGATCGCAGATGACCTGCGGTCCTTCCAAAGGGCCGAGCTCGGATCTCGAAGAGGCGGAGCTCCGCAGCCGACTGTCGATGACGAAACGCTTACCTCAGTCGCGCGCGGTGAGGAGCACGATCAGCGCCCGGTCACCACCGATGAGTCGCGAAGTTCCCACGACCACCGTCTCCCCGACCGACAGTGTCAGATTCGAAAATATGACTTCGCGGTATCGCGGGTCGCCCTCTGGTTCCCGTCCCTGGTGGTGACCGAAACGAAGACTCCACGGGCTGATCGCCAGCACTCTCGGACGTCCTAAAGCGCCTTCGCCGCTTTTGGGGGAAGCGACTTGCCGATCCCCGCGCCGTCCTTTCTTGCGTCTACGAGGAGCCGCGGAATGGAGTAAGGAGACACGGCGAAAGGAGTGCCGGAACGGGCGCCAGGGAACTGGAACCAATGATGAAAACCGTGGTATGTATGCGCTAGCATAACCATATGTACCGGACGACGATCCTCCTCGACTCGGACCTCGAGATCGGGCTCCGGCTTTCTGCGCAACGCCTTGGCAAGCCGATGAGCGAGATCATTCGGGAAGCCCTTCGCTCGCATCTCGACGGTCTCGAGCGTCCGCTACCTCCGGGAGTTGCGGGGTTCGACAGCGGACATTCAGACACCGCGGACCGTGCCGAAGAGCTGCTGCGCGAGACGGGTTTTGGCGACGGGTCCGACTAGCTTGGCCATCGTTCTCGACACCGGAATCCTCTTCGCCTCGTACGATCGCTCCGACCGCTGGCACCGGGCTTCGGTGTCCTTGCTCGAGCGGCACTCCGGCATCTTGGTCGTGCCCGCGCCCGTCATCCCAGAGGTGGACCATCCCCTCGGCCGCCGGCTCTCGAGCCAAGCGCAGTACTCGTTCTACCGCGGTCTCACGGATGGCTCGTTCCTGGTCACCGACCTGCCGGCCGGTGGCTACGTCCGCGTGCCGCAGCTCACGGAGCTGTTCGCCGACATCGGTCTCGGCTTCGTCGACGCTGCCGTTCTCGCGATTTCGGAGCACCTCGGCGTCCGCAGCATTGCCAGCGCCGACCGACGTCACTTCGGACCGCTCCAGAAGCCGCTTGGGTTTCAGTTGCTTCCGGAAGCGGAGCCATGAGCCTGGATCTCGAAGACTCCGGAGTTTCAGCAGCCAACTGTCGATGACGAAACGCCTAGCCTCAGTCGCGGGCAGTGAGGAGCACGATCAGCGCCCGATCGCCGCCGTTGAGTCGCGAAGTTCCCACGACCACCGTTTCTCCGACCGACAGGGTCAGATTCGAGGACATGACCTCACGGTACCGCGGGTCGCCCTCTGGCGTCGCGTCGTTGGTCGGGATCGAGCGGATGCTTAGCGGACTCACCGCTAGCACGGTGCCCTCGAGCCGGAGCTCCTGACTGAACGCGATCCCGGCCAGATACACCCTGCCGTCCTTGCCCGACAGTTGCAACTGACCCCGTCCGGAGGACGTCATCCAGCCACTGTCGAGAAGACGAAAGCCAGAAAACGGCAGGAATTCTCGGACGTCCTGGAGCGCCTTGGTGGCCTCCGCGGGTATTGACTTGTCGATCCCCGAGCCGTCCTTGCTCGCCTCCACGAGGAGCAGCTGCAGGGAGTGGGAGACACGGCCGACATCGCGCTCCGCAAGCCGCCGGGCAAACGCGGCGTGGACCACGTCGGGCGCGTCCACCTGGAGCATCCGCGGGTTGCCGCTCACCACCTCGCGCACCCGACATGCGACGCCCTTGGCAAGCTCGCCACACAACTCCCAAAACCAAGACTCGGCAACCCGGGCGTCGACCGAGTCGAGGGTAAAGCCGCGGGTGTAGCTGACGTCACTTTGGGCAGTTTGGGCCTGAACGGCCGTAGTCATCATTCCGCAGAGCAGGCTAGCGATCAGGATCGTCGTCTTCATCTAGTACTCCTTGTCGTCTTGTCGTGGGTCGCCGTCGAGGCGTCGTCGTCGTCTCATCACGCAGCCGGCGTGCCCGCCGGAGAAGGGAAAGGGGATCGGGCTCATTCGCCACCGGCGGCGAGAGCCTCGTCCGAGAAATCGGGGTCGAGAGTCCAGAAGATCCGCGTGCCGCCGCTGGTCTGGAACTGGAACTGCCGCGGCTGCCGTGGTCCGCGGCTGTCCTCGGCGACCGCGATGTCCGCGACGTCGGCGCGGACCGATGCAGGCCTTGCCGCTTCCGGGGCCGAGGTCACGGCGACTGGTACCCCGACCGGCTGCTGCACCGTCGCTTCGACCTCGTCGATCTCGCCGACCCCACCCGCGGGCGGCGCCACGGTTTCGGCGGCGACCGAAGCGCTCGGTACCGGCGACGCCGGCGAGGTCCCAGATGAAGTCCCATTCGGAGTCAACGCGCGCCAACCCAAGACCAGCGCGAGCAGGGTCGCAGCCACTGCGACAGGGATCATCCAGCCCGCGGGCCGCCGCCGCGTCGTCGCCGGCTCGCGCAGCCGGGCACCGATCCGCAGTCGCATCCGCCTCGTCGCAGCCTCGTCGAGGGGCGCGTGTCGCGCCGGATCCCAGTCGACCAAGCGACGGCGCAGCGTTTCGTTTTCGGAGCCTTGGCTCATGGTGTGTCCTCCGCGCCGAGCCGGCGCTTGAGCTGCTTCTTGGCCGCTGCGAGATGCCAGCGGACGGTCACCGCCGCGACCCCGAGCTGTTCCGCGATCCGCGCGATCGGCTGACCCTCGAGCTCGTGGAGCACCAAGATCGCGCGGCGGCGTGGCGCGAGCTCGGCGAGCGCGCGCTCGAGAGTCACCCGCGCCACCGCCGAAGACTCGGAGCGCTCGCTGCTGTCCGCTGGATCATCGAGCCGAAACGCCAGCCGCTCCCTCACTTCGCGCCGCCGGTAACGGTCGCGGCACAGGTTGACCAAGATCCGCACCAGCCAGGCCTCGGAGACCGACTCGGTTTCCGGAATCGCCTGGCGCGCCCGTGCCGCGCGCACGAAAGTGTCCTGGACCAGGTCCTCCGCCTCCTCAGGCCGACCCGACATTCGGAGTCCCAACCGATACAGACGCGGGTGGTGTTGTTCGAACAGTGCCGCGATCCGCTCGCTGCGGTCGGGGGCGGTCAGCTCACTCTCCTGGGTGGTGGGTTCACTGAAGCCATGCTGGATCGTCGCCGTGAGGTCCATCAACTCTGTAGACGCGCCAGCATCCAAGAGTGTTGGGGGGGGCTCAGGTGGGACGGCGCGATCGGGCCGCCGAGCGAGCGCGACCCGCGACCGGAGCTCGGAGACTACGACTCGGCGTAGTTCGCCGGATGCCCGGTCTGGAATCCGACCACTCGCTCGCCGGCGCGCATCGCACCGCTCGCCACCAGGTCCTCGATCGCCGCCAAGACCGCCGCGCCTTCCGGACCGATCTCCACACCTTCGAGGCTGCGCACCCTCGCCGCCACCGCGTCGAGCCGGTTCTCCGCGACCGCCACTGCGGTGCCACCACTGCGGCGAACCGCGTCGAGGATCAGAAAGTCGCCGATCGCCTGAGGCACGCGCAGACCCCACACCCGGGTGTCGGGCGACTGCCACGGTTCGGCTTCGTCGCGGCCGGCGTCGAACGCACGCACCAGTGGAGCGCAGCCGGTCATCTGCACCACCACCAGTCGCGGTCGGTGCGCGCCCACGATGCCGAGACGCTCGAGCTCGTCGAAGGCCTTCGCCATGCCGACGATGCCGGTGCCGCCGCCGGTCGGATAGACCAGCCAGTCGGGCAACTCCCAATCCAACTGCTCGGCGACCTCCAGCCCCATCGTCTTCTTGCCTTCGATTCGGTACGGCTCCTTGAGGGTTGCGAGCGTCCAGTAGTCGCCGCCCATGGCAGCGAGCCGCGCTCCGGACTCGACCAGGGTGCGCCCGGCGCGGATCACCTCCGCGCCCCACTGCCCGCAGCGATCGGAGATCGGCCGCGGGGTGTCCTCGGGCATCGCCACCCGCACCGCCAAACCCGCGGCGGCGCCGTAGGCCGAGAGCGCGAGCGCCGCATTGCCGGCGCTCGGCAGTTGCACTCCGGTCGCACCGAGCTCGCGAGCGCGGTTGACCGCGAGCGACAGCCCGCGGTCTTTGAACGATCCAGTGGGATTACCGGCCTCCTGCTTGAGCAGCAGCTCGATGTCGCCTGGCGCCCAGCGCCGAAACCGAATCAGCGGAGTCGCTCCCTCGCCGAGGTCGATGCGCCCCGGGTAGTCTGCGATCGGCAGCAGCTCGCGATAGCGCCACAAGCTCCAAGGTCGGCCGGGCAGCGCTCGCAGGAAGTCCTGGCCTCGGTCGGGATCGAGGTCGTACTCCACCAGCCACGGTTTGCCCGCCGGCGAGAGAAATGTCGGTTGGTCGAGCGGCGCGGTGACACCGGTCTTCGAGCACACGAGTCGGGTTGCCCATCGCGTCGTCAATGTCGAGCCTCCTGATGGTTCGAGACCAGTCCGCGGTCATGGCTGACGACGATGACTCTAGCTTCACTGGCCCGCCGGGATTCCCACAAACGAGCGAAGTCCCTTAAGGTCCAACGACACAACGCCGACGAATGCGCTATGATACGGATCCGGGTGATGGGTCCGTCCTGGCAGCAACGCCTCTCGACACCGGCCGGCCGCTCGTTGCGGTCGCCTAGCCAGCTCGGTGCGAGAGGGTCGCGGCCATACCGGTCGGAGACCGGTCGAGTTCGATAGAGCGGAGACCCCGAGGACACCTCAGCCGCCGGACCGACGTTGGTTCGGCCTCTAGGATCCAGCGGATCGACCCCGCCCCTGCGGTGGTCCCGCGGACACACGACGGGACCGGGAGGATGAAAGACTTGTCGAGCAGCTTGCATGGCTGAGCCACCGACGACGCGGCGCCCGAGCCGGGGCCGACGGCGCCGTCGTGGCCGCGGCAAAGGAATCGCGCCCGAAAACAACCAG
The DNA here is from genome assembly GCA_032128015.1 of Holophagae bacterium. Taxonomy (GTDB): domain Bacteria; phylum Acidobacteriota; class Thermoanaerobaculia; order Multivoradales; family Multivoraceae; genus JAQBHE01. The sequence goes on along the minus strand of JAQBHE010000553.1, from coordinate 17,748 downwards.
CTGGTGCCGCTGCACAAGCGCAGCGCGTCGCACTTTCATCCCGGCGACCGCCAACGCGGCAACGAGTACTTCGACGACGAGCGGGTCACCTACGAGATCGAAGACGCTCGAGCCCGCGCCCGAGTCGTCGGCTCGACCGAGCACCCATACTGCGTCGGGCTCGACTGGTCACGGGTGTCGGACGAGCGGGTGCTCCACGCCTTCTGCGAATGCCCGCGATTCGCCGAGGGCACACCGTGCAAACACCTGTGGGCAACCCTTCTCGCACTCGAGGAAGCGGGACCCGAGCACCAGCCTGAGGGCAAGGACCGCCTCGGCCTACGCCGGGACCCCGCAGCGTCGTGGCCAGATCTCGAGCTGTCGGCCGAGAACGCGGCTCGCGCCGAGCAGGCCGTCGCCGACGCCGCGAACGGCGCGCGACCGCCGCGCCGCAAGCGAGGCCGGGCCAGCCACAAACGGCAGGTCCTCGGCCGCGATCTGCGCCATACCGCGGGCGCCAACTCGTGGCAAGCACTGTTCGCTTCGGTGCGCGAAGAGGCAGACAAGATCTCGAGCAACGGCGCGGCAGCACCGACCCGGACTCGCAACGAGCGCCCCGCGATCCGCTTGCTGGTCAACACCTCCGCCAGCACCCGCGACGACGGCTTGGTGCTCGACCTGTTCGGCATGCGGCCGGATGGCCCCAAGAAGGGGCCCAAGCTCAAGCCAACCAGTGCCGCAGTCGAAGAGATCGAGCAGCTGCTGCGCGGCAATGGCGGACCCGACGGCCGGGCGACTCCGGCATTGATCGCCGCCTTCGAGAGCCAACCACCCAACCGCCGCCGCGGCGGCACCAGCACCTCGGCGATGGCACGACGGCTGCGGCTGCCGCCAGCCCTCTACGCCCCGGTCCTGCGCCGGTTGTGCGAAGAGCGCGCGCTGGGATGGTGGAACGGCCAGGCGGTCAACGGTCAGCAGTCCCTGGTGTGGGACGACGGCCCGCCGTTCGAGTTCGCGCTCAAGGTCGACGTGATGCCGGCGGGCACCGCGCGGTTGCGCGGGATGCTCGAACGGGGCGCCGAGAGCATTCCGATCAGCGAGCCGCTGTTGATCCTGCCGGCCGGTGGCGGATCGAGCGGTGTCGGAACCGAGGCGGGGTCACTACATGCCCAGCTGGTGGTGCTGTTCGCCGACAGCGTCGCGCTCCTCGAATCCAGCGACGCGCGCGAGCTGTCGTGGATCGATGTTCTGCGCGAGCGCGGCGACATCGTGATCCCGCACAAGGACCTCGAAGACGCGATGGCCCATCTGCTCGAGCTGCCGACGCCTCGGCTAGAGCTCCCCGAAGAGCTCCAGATCACCACCGAGGAAGCCATCCCCAAACCCCGCCTGGTGCTCGACAACGGGCCGACGCCGGCGTGGATGAACCCCCCACTTCTGGCATCGCTGTCGTTCGAGTACGACGGGCTGCGGGTCGACGCAGGTGACCCGCGACCTGCAGTCGCCGATCTCGACGGACGACGTTTCTTGCGCCGCGACATGGCACGCGAGCACGCGGCGCTAGTGCGCCTGCTCGAGCTCGGGATGCGGCCGGTGCCGTCGAGCCAAGGCCACGGCCTGGAGCTCAGCCCGACCGATCTGGCTGCGGTCGCCGAGCCACTCTTGCAAGACGGGTGGACGGTCGAAGTTCACGGCACCTCGGTGCGACCCCCGAACCCGCCGTCGCTGCGGGTGGAGAGCGGCATCGATTGGTTCGAGCTCAAAGGCGAGATCGAGTTCGACGGCGACCCGATCGAGCTCGCGACGATCCTCGATGCGGTGAAAAGGGGCGATCGTTTCGTCAAGCTCGGCGATGGCTCGAAGGGGCTTCTGCCCTCGGCGTGGATGGAGACCTATGGCTCGCTGTCGCAGCTGTCCCACGGCGATGGCGACGACAGCCTGCGGTTCCTGCATTCGCAGGCGCTGCTGGTGGACGCCTTGCTCATCGCGATGCCGCCGGTCGATGTCGACGGCACCTTCGCCAAGCTGCGCACCAAGCTGCGCTCGTTCGAGCGCATCAAGGCCAAGAAGGAGCCACGGGGATTCTCCGGGACCCTCCGCGGCTACCAGCGCGAAGGACTCGGCTGGCTGAGCTTCCTGCGCGAGTTCGGGCTCGGCGGCGTGCTCGCCGACGACATGGGCTTAGGGAAAACGGTCCAGGCGCTGGCGCTGCTGCGCGCCAATCGCACGCCGACCAAGACCACCGAGCTGCCGTTCCTGGTGGTGGCGCCGCGCAGCCTGCTCTACAACTGGATCGACGAAGCAGGCCGGTTCACCCCCGGCCTCAAGGTCGCCGAGTACAGCGGCAGCGACCGCGACTCGATGCGCGAGCAACTCGGCAAACTGGACCTGGTGGTGACCACCTACGGCACGCTGCGCCGCGACATCGGATTCCTCGCCACCCAGGAGTTCGACACCGTGATCCTCGACGAGGCGCAGGCGATCAAGAACCCGTCGTCGCAAACCGCCAAGGCATGCCGGCTGCTCAACGCCCAGCACCGCCTGGCGCTCACCGGCACTCCGATCGAGAACCACCTCGGTGAGCTCGGCTCGCTGTTCGAGTTCCTGAACCCGGGCCTGCTCGGACGACTGCCAGGTTTCGACGCCCTGGGCGGCGGCCTGGCTCCGAGCGAGCGCCAGCTCAAATTGATCGCCGAGGGAATCCGCCCGTTCATCCTTCGTCGCACCAAGGCCCAGGTGCTGCCCGACCTGCCGCCAAAAACCGAGCAGGTCCTGCTGTGCACCCTGCGACCGCGCCAGCGCGAGCTCTACGACCAGCTACGCGCCAGCTACCAGGCGAACCTGCTGCGTCAGGTCGAAGAAACCGGGGTACCGGGCTCGGCGATCCAAGTCCTCGAGGCCTTGTTGCGGTTGCGTCAGGTGGCCTGTCACCCGGGGCTGGTCGATCCCGCGTGGGAAGAGGCCGGCAGCGCCAAGCTCGACTCTCTGCTCGAGCAGGTGACCGAGGTCCTCGACGAAGGCCACAAGGTCATCGTCTTCTCCCAGTTCACCAGCCTGCTCGCCTTCGTCAAAGCCAGGTTCGACGAGCGCTCCGTGCCCTATGCCTATCTCGACGGTCAGACCCGTAATCGCGGCGAAGTCGTGGAGCGATTCCAGACCGACCCCACCTGCAACCTGTTCCTGATCAGCTTGAAGGCCGGAGGCCTCGGCCTGAACCTCACCGCCGCCGGCTACGTCTACCTGCTCGACCCGTGGTGGAACCCGGCCGTCGAAGCCCAGGCGATCGATCGCGCCCACCGCATCGGTCAGACCCAACCGGTGTTCGCCTACCGCCTGATCGCCCGCGACACCGTCGAGGAAAAGATCGTTGAGCTCCAGAAGTCCAAGCGCCAGCTCGCAGACGCGGTCCTGGAAGGTGACGGCCAGTCGCTGCGCGACCTCACCGCCGACGATTTGCGAGTGTTGTTGAGCTGAGTCTGGTTTCGGGATCGTCGCCGTGGTCTGGCGCTAGCTCCCGACTGAGGAATTGTCGTGGGGTACGCCATGGCGAATGGACCGTGAGGTCGAGCGGGCGCTGGGCAAGTCGTCTCGTTCGTGCGCAGTCGGATCGCCGGGGTAATCGCTCGTTCGTCGGCCGCCCAAGGTCGGCCGCTACCCCCGGAAAGCCCGAGGGCCTCGCGAACGTTCCCCGCCACGAACGTGAACGTCGAAGAGGGTGACCTCGTCGACACCCGGGCGCCAAGCCCACGGGACGACACCACGGGATCGTCCGCGCATCGAGGTTTTCAGGTTCCTCTGGGGGTAGCGGCCGACCTTGGGCGGCCGACGAACGAGCGAGTTCGCCCGCGACCGAACCGCGACCGAACGAAAAGGGGCGGTCGGGAGCGCTTCCGGAGGAAGTCTCCCTGTCAACGCGCGTACAGCTCGAGAACCAGATCCTCGGGCGCTAGACAGCGGTTCTCGTCGCAGGCCTGGAGGCGCACCCGCAGTCGCAACGAACGCGGCGAGTCCTCGCCCACCGGCTCGAGGTCGCCGACGATCACCTGCGAGCCAGTCCACACCGCGGCTCGCCCGCCCAAGGCGGCGACCTCCGCGACCTCGGGATCCGGAAAGCGCACGTCGCCCATCCGCCAACCGGGTTGCGAATCGGCGAGTCGGACCTCGGTCGGCACCAGCTCTTCGTCGAGCACCGCGTTGGCGTTGATGTGCCAGCCCGATCGGATCGCCAAGGCGACCTCGAGCCGGCGATGTCCATCGGTCCCTGCAGGCCCGACCGTGGCCGTGATCCTCACCGCGCCGCCGCCGGCGTACTCGAGCGGACCCACCTCGCCAGAGCGCAGCTCGTCGAGTCCGAGCAGCAGGTAGGAGAAGCTCGAGGGGTGGCGTGCGATCGCGCTCGAGAAAGCTGAAACGGTTTGCTCGCAACGATTCTTGAAACGCGGCTCGCCGGTGCGCGCCCACAGACGGGCAAGGGTTCGCACTGCAACCGAGTTGCCCGATGGGACCGCGCCGTCACCGGGGTCCTTCGTGCGCACCAACAGCGCCGGGTCCGCGCCGCGCTCGCTCAGGAAGTAGCCACCCCCCTCGGAGTCAAAGAATCGTTCGTGCATCAAGTCGGCGATCTCGATCGCACGCTCGAGCCACTGCCGGTCCGCGGTCAGGTCGTAGATCGCGACCAGGGCCTGGGCGACGTTGGCGTAGTCGTCTTGGAGCGCCGGGATCGACGGACGACCATCGAGCAGCACCCGCCACAGTCCGCCGTCCTTGCGCGGAGACCACGACCACAATGCGGCGGCGGCGCGCAGCGCCGCGTCTCGGTAGCGAGGCTCGTTGAAGGTCTCGGCGGCTTCCGCCAACGCCACGATCATCATCCCGTTCCAACCCGCCAGCACTTTTTGGTCGCGGAACGGCGGCGGCCGGCGCTGGCGGATCTCGCGCAGCGCGGCGCGGATGCGGTCGACCTGGAGCAATAGCTCCTCGAGGGCGACACCGCGGCGGGCAGCGACCTCTTGGAGTGACACGGGCAAGAAGAGAATGCTCTGACCTTCGAAGTTCGGGGTCTTCGCGCCGAACAACTCGACCGCGAGCTGGGCGTCGGCGGGCGACAGCACGGTCTCGAGCTCGGCGCGTCGCCACAGAAAGTAAGCGCCCTCGGCGATCTCGCCGCTCGGGGTTGCGCTGTCGGCATCGGTCGCCGAGAAGAACCGCCCCTGGTCGTCGGTCATCTCGCGCAGGACGTAGTCGAGGATTTGGCGAGCAACCCGCGCGTGCAAGAGGTCGCCGGTCGCCCGGTAGCCGCCGAGGTAGACGCGCCCCAGTTGGGACTGGTTATAGAGCATCTTCTCGAAGTGGGGCACCAACCAGCGGGCGTCGGTTGAGTAGCGGTGGAACCCGCCTCCCACCTGATCGTGGATTCCGCCGCGGGCCATCGCGTCGAGCGACCGGTCGACCGCGGTGACAACCGCGCCCAGATCGAGCCCCGACTCGCCCGCCGGCACTTCCCGGCCGCCGCGCAACGACACCTGCTCGAGCAGCAGCAGCTCGGGCTCGTGGGGGAACTTCGGCGCCCTGCCGAAGCCGCCGAGCTCGGAGTCGAATGCCGCGAGCAGCGCGCGCACCGCCTGGCTCACCCCTTCGCTGCCGACCTCGCCGGCAGCGCTCGATGCCGCGCTCGCTTCGGCGACTAGCAGCTGGAGACGCTCCGCGGACTGGGTCACGTCTTCCCGGCGATCGCGCCAGGCGGCGGCGCCCCGTTCGAGCAGCTCAGCAAAGTTCTCCCGCGGAAAGTAGGCGCCGCCGAAGAACGGCTTGCCTTCGGGGGTCAGCAACGCCGACAACGGCCAGCCGCCGCTGCCGGTGGCAAGCTGGACCGCGGTCATGTACAGAGCATCGACATCGGGCCGCTGCTCGCGGTCGACCTTGATGCAGACGTAGTGCTCGTTCAGCTGCCGCGCGATCTCGATGTCATCGAAGCTCTCGCGCTCCTTGACGTGGCACCAATGGCAAGTCGAGTAGCCAATCGATAGAAACACCGGCCGGTCGAGCCGGCGGGCAAGCGCGAACGCCGCCTCGCCCCACGGTTGCCAGTCGACCGGATTGTGGGCGTGCTGGAGCAGGTAGGGCGACTCTTCGAGCAGCAGCCGGTTGACGAACTGGGGTCGGCTGTCGGGAGTCAGGTGCTCGGTGCGCGGGATGTGGCCCGACCCCAACTCGGCCATTCGGCGGTCGAGCTCGAGGCGCTGGGCTTCGGAGCGCGGCAGTGCTCCCGGCAGATCGTGCCAGCTGGCGACCTTCGACTGACCATCGAGCGCCGCCGAGCCTGTGAGCGCGAGCGCAAGCCCCGCGACCAAGGCGGTCCGCCGTCCGACGGTCTGCCGTCGAACCCCGGACAACAGCACAACGGCAACCTGCCGGCGCGACTGTGGCCGCAAGGTCACGGCGGCGATGGCCGCACCAGGTCGCGGTCGACACCGTAGTGGTCGGCCTCGACGAGCCCTCGCTTGAGCGGATCGATGCGCTGGCGGCTCTGGTCGACCACCGGGTCTTTCACCGGCGGGTCGAGGCTGCGATCCAGGAACATGTAGGCCTGGCGTGTCCGTTCGCCGAGCGTGGCGCCCACATGGTCGGCGCCGCGGTAGAGCCGGTACTCGTGGCGGATCTTCTGGTTCCACAACACTTGGTGCAGGAACTCGGTGCCTTCGTAGAGCCAGAACATGTCCTGATCGCCGGCGTCGAGGAAGATCCACAGGCCGGAGTCGCGGATCCGCGCCGCATCGCGGGTCGCGATCGTCGCCGGGTTGTTGGCCGCCCAATGCTCCTCGTCGATCGTCAAGCGCCCGTCGACCTTTCGACCGTAGGCGGCGAGCAGCAGCTGATCAGCGCGCCAGAACCGGTGCTTGGACTGCATCGCCGACCACGCCAAAATCGGCTCGATCCCGGGCTCCATCCCGGCCACCGCCCCGAACAGCTCCGGGTACTTGAATGCCAGGCGCAGCGAGCCCATGCCGCCCATCGAGATGCCGGTGATCAGGGTGCCAGCGCGGTCTTGGCGGACCCCGAAGCGCTCGCGCAAGTGCGCCAGCAGCTCCTGGATGATGAAAGTCTCCCAGTGCTCCGAACCGTCGCGCCGATCGAGGTAGAAACCGCGGGCGGTCACCGACGGAGTCACGATCACCATCGCCCGCAGCTCGCCAGCAGCCCACATCTTCTCGAGCGTCGGCTGCTGGCGACGCAGCACTTCGCGGTCGCCGCCGCCGCCGTGGAGGTTGAGAACCAGGGGCAGCGGCTCGCCGTCGCGCTGCCATCCCGGCGGCAACAGCGCGTAATACAAGACCGGCGACGGTACCAGCTTGCTCGTCACCTCGCCGGCAACCAGCTCGGCCTGCGCGCTCCGAGCGCCGCTCGCAGCAGCGAGCAGAGCAACCGCGATCCCGATAAAGGTTCGGATGCCGCCCATGGGATGTCGGCAGTATATGCCGGCACCGTGAAGGCTCGGCAGTCGAATCGGAGGCCTCGCGTTCGTCGAATGTGTGGTAGGCAGTGGTGCGGCGGACGGCCATCCTTAGGGCGCCCCCAAGGAAACCCAAGAAAATAGCTACGGAGAAAACATTATGACCAAACCCCGAGTGGTGTCCCGAGAAGAGTGGATCGAGGCCCGCAAGGCCCACCTCGAGCGTGAAAAAGCGCTCGACCGCGAGCGCGACGCCCTCAGTCAGGAGCGCCGGTCTCTGCCCCGGGTGCAGGTCGAGGACTACCAGTTTCACGGCCCGGTGGGTCCGGTACGCCTCAGCGAGCTGTTCGCAGGACACAGCCAGCTGATCGTCCAGCACTTCATGTTCGGCCGCGACTGGGAGGCCGGCTGCCCCAGCTGCTCGTTCTGGGCCGACGGCTACGACAAGATCACCGTCCACCTCAACCACCGCGACGTCGCCTTCGCCGCGGTCTCCAGCGCGCCGATCGCCAAGCTGGTGGCCTACCGTCGGCGAATGGGCTGGGTCTTTCCGTGGGTCTCGGCAGCCGGCTGCAGCTTCAACCGCGACTTCGGCGTGACCTTCTCGGAATCGGACCTCGCAGACGGCACCGGGGTGTACAACTTCGGCACCACCACGGCAGCCGGACAGGAGATGCCCGGCACCAGCGTTTTCGTCCAAGAAAAGAAGGGACGGATCCTCCACACCTATTCGACCTATGCGCGCGGCCTCGACCGGCTGAACGCCGCCTACCACTTTCTCGACATGGTGCCCAAGGGACGCGACGAGGAGGGACTACCCTGGCCCCAGGCCTGGGTACGACGCCACGACGAATACGGCACCTGATCCACGGAGGCAGGACGGGGCGAGCGCGGCCGCTGAGCTATAGTGCCGCTCCCGCCGCGACTCGCTACCGGCCCGCCGGCCTCCCCGACCTCGCCCCGCTCGCCGATCCGTGCCTGGCCCAGTTCCCAGCGCCCCGCCTATCCCTGCCGAGGGCACGGCGTTCTATGGCTGGAAGATCGTCGCCGTCTGTTCGCTGACCCTGTTCGTCTCGGTCGGCTTCGGCTTCTATTCGTTCGGCGCGTTCTTCCTCGCCCTCACCGCCGAGCTCGGCGGATCGCGGGCCGAGGTCGGCGGCGCGATCGCGATCTTCTCCTTCACCACCGGCATCATCGCGCCGTTCCTCGGGCGCGCGGTCACCCATCACTCGATCCGCAAGCTGATGAGCGCCGGAGTGGTGGTGCTCGCCGCCGGCTTCGTGATCACGTCGCGGGTCGAGGCGCTATGGCAGTTCTATTTCGCGCTCGGCTCCGTGCTCTCGGTCGGCGCGGCAATGGTCGGAGGATTGACCGCGTCGAGCCTGGTCGCCAACTGGTTTGTCCGCCAACGCGGCATGGCGCTGGGGATTGCGACCATGGGGATCTCGGCCTCTGGGGTGGTGATGGCGCCGGCCGCCACCTGGTTGATCGGCGCGTTCGGCTGGCGTACAACCTTCGTGCTCTACGGAGTGCTGACCCTGGTCGTGGTGCTGCCGGTGGTGCGCACCTGGGTGGTCAACCGGCCGGAGGACTTGGGGCTCCACCCCGATGGCGACGCCGCAGCACCGACGATCGCCAGCGAGAGTCCGGACCTCGTCTACACCTGGCACGCGGCGCTGCGCGATCGCAACTTCTGGATCATCGCTCTCGCGGTGTCGATGAACATGTGCGCCAACGGCGCCATCCTCACCCACATCATCCCGCACGCCACCGACCTCGGCTTCTCGGCGACGAGCGCGGCGCTGGTGTTGTCGTCGGGCGCCGGATTCGGAGTGCTCGGCAAGGTGCTGTTCGGCTGGATCAGCGATCAGATCGACAAGCGGGCAGCGATGTCGCTGTCGAGCGGCCTGGGCGCGATCTCGTGCGTGATGCTGCTGTTCTCCGAGTCCTACCCGGCGCTGCTCGCCGCCGGCGCGGTCTTCGGCCTCGGCATGGGTGGTCTGGTGCCGCTGTGGGGCACTTTGATCGGCGCCGGCTTCGGACGCCGTGCCTTCGGCCGGGTGATGGGGCTGATGAGCCCGTTCATGCTTCCGCTCCAGACCGTCGGCGTGCCGCTCGCCGGTCTGATCTACGACCGCACCGGCAGCTACGCGTTGTCGTTCGAGATCTTCGCGGGCCTTTATGCTGGCGCGATCGTGGTGCTCTCCCAATTGCGACTCTCCGCCGAGACGCCGCGAGCGGCCGCGGCCGCGGACCCGCTCGCATGACTGTCGAGGGTCGGGGAAGGACCCACTTCGATGAAGGAGCGGCTCTCCCCTCCGGGGGTAGCGGCCGCGCTTGGGCGGCCGAATGGAGGGAGGCTGGAAACCGCGATCGCTTCTCGAGGTCACCTATCGCTTCCAATCTGCGCAGGCGCTTCTTCTTGATCATCGCCACTTCGTCGTCGACACGAGTTCGCTCGATCGTCGGCCGCCCAAGCTCGGCCGCTACCCCCGGAGGGCTAACCTGGACGACTTCGGTTGATGGTCCGGCGCGAGGGCGCATCCGGGCCGACACGAAAGGCATTGGGGCCCGACGCCATAGGATCAACGCGAGGGCATGAGCTTCGCCACCTCAATCAACAACCGCGCCAACGCCACGGGATGTCTTGCCGTCGCTTTCGCACTGCTCTGCGCCTGCGCCCACGTGGCATCGGGAGATTCGCAGACCAGAACCAACAGCCCCGAACCAGTCGTCGCCGGGGCGACGACCGCCGGCGCTCCCACGCTCGGCCCGGGCTTCGTGGTCTGGGAATCGAACCGCACCGGCGACTGGCGATTGTTCCTTCGCGATCTCGACTCTGGACCGCCGCGCCAGCTCACCCTCGACGAGCCCGGCCGTCACCACTGCTGCCCCCACATCTCGCCCGACGGTCGCTGGGTCGCCTATCTCAGCACCACCTCGGGAGCAACCGAGTATCCCGACGAGCCCGCGATCGGCGAGCTACGGCTCGTCGCCGCCCACTCGGCAGTCCCAAATCGCGGGCGGCTGCTGGTCCCTGCGGCACGAACCTACGCCGAGAATCGAGCCGCCGTATGGCGCGACTCGCAACGGTTGATCTATGTCGCAGCCGACGCCACCACGGTCGAGCTCGACATCGCGAGCGGCAGCGCGCGGACCTTGATCCCGCTGTCGGACGGTGAGATCGGCTTCCTGGTCAACGCGCCGCTCACTTTCGCCTCGACCGGCTACCCCACGTTCTCGCCGTTCGACCAGCGCACCGGCGCGGTTGCTACCCGCTCGCCGCTGGCGGGCTGCCAGCCGTACTTCTCTCACGACGGACGCTTCGGGGTCTGGACCAACGGCGCCGGTGGTCCGCTAGCGGCGATCGACCTCGCGACCCGAAAGAAGTCGACGATCCTGCGCAAGAACGATCCGCGCATGCCCGAAGGCTTCGGCTACGCCTACTTTCCGATGCTGTCGCGCGACGGCACGCTATTCGCCTACGCGGCGTCGCAGGGCGGGCACGATCACTTCACCGTCGACTACGAGGTGTTCGTAGCCGAAGTCGATCCGGGCACCCTCGAGCTCCTGGACGTGCCGGTTCGCATCACCCGCGACCGCGCCACCGACCGCTACCCCGATGTCTTCCGCGCGGCACTCGAGCTCGGCCGCCTGTCCGGCGAGGCGCCGCTACGAGTGCGCCTCGAGCCGCCGCAACCGGGGAACTGGGCATGGGATTTCGGCGACGGCGGCCACGCACAGGCCGCCGGCGGCGAGCACCTCTACGAGCGGCCAGGCCGCTACCGCGTGACCGCGACGCGCGTCGGCAGCGTCGCAAGCGGCCACGTCGCGAGCGGCCAGGTCACGGTCGCGACCGCAGCGCCGCCGCGAGCGGTCAGCGTAGCGCTCCAACAGGCGGGGCGCGTCCTGCGGATCGGCTTCGACGAACCGGTCGCCGAGGGTGGAATCGCGGTCGCCTTCGTCTCGGGCCGCGCGGCGACCACGTGGCGCCTCGAAGCAGACGGCCGCGTCCTCGTCGTCGAGCTCGCCGAGGCGATCGATCGCCCCGACTCGGTGCGGCTATCGGGGATCCGCGACCGCGCCGGTCGTCCCAACGCGGCACCCGCCCTCGACCTCGCGGTCGAGCCACCGGGATGGCCCAGTCGTAGCGAAGGAGCGATCTTTCTGTGGGACCAGGGCGACGCCGCGAACCTGGTCCTCGACCCCGCAACCGGAGTCGAGAGCGCGACCGCCCTCGAGCCGGCCGGCCGCGTTTGGCTCGACCATGACCAGCGGATGGTGCTCGGCGGTGACAACTTCGGTGGCAGCTTCGGCGCCAGCGCCGAGGTCGCGCGTCGCGTGGCCGAACAGCTCAGATCCACCAACGAGATGTCGCTCGAGCTCACCCTCGACCCGGCGATGTCGGAACGACCGAACCCAAGCAACACCGGCGATACCGCCATCTTGGTCTTCGGGAGCACCGCGCGTGACCAGAACTTCCGGCTCTTCGAGCGTGCCGGCCAGGTCTGGATCTCGATGCGGGTCGGCCCACGCGGGCCGGCTGGCAACCCCGAGCTGGCGCTGGCCGAGATCTCTCCCAACAGCCCGACCCACTTCGCGCTCACCTACTCTCCGGGACAACTGGTGGCATACCGCGACGGCGAGCGAGTGCTCGAGTCGACCGCGATCGTCGGCGACTTCTTCCACTTTCGCCCCCATCGCCTGGCGTTCGGCGCCCAGAGCGGCATCGATGGCTGGCGGGGCGCGATCGAAGGCGTCGCGATCTGGAACCGGGTCCTCGACGACGGCGAGGTCCGCGAGAACGCGCTGCGACGCCAGCGGATCGCCGACCAGCGACCGCCGGTGCCGGTGATCGTGGTCGAGGCGACCCTGGTCGCCAAGTCGAAACTGCCGACACTGCGCGAGATCTCGCCCTACCGCGACGCGCTCGCGATCTTCGACTATCGAGTCGAGCGCACGATCTCGGGCAAGGATCCCGGACCGAGGCTCCGGGTCGCTCACCGGGCGATCCTCAACGGCGAGACCCTGGCGCTCGACCGCCTGGTCACCGGCCAGCCGCTACGCCTGGTGCTCGAGCCGCTCGGCGACAATCCCCAGGTCACGGGCATGTACACCGCCGACACTCTCGAGCCGCAGGCCGGCGCGCCGCTTTTCCTCGCGCTCGATCCCGGGCCCTAGCTCGAGCGAGCACGGACCCACCTCCCGTCGATGGTCTTCAGCTCCCACCTGTTCTTCTACTACTTCCTTCCGGCCGCGCTCTTTCTGTACTACGCGGCGCCGCGACCCGCGCGCCATCTGCTGCTCGCGCTCGCGAGCTATCTCTTCTACGGCTGGTCCAACCCGCCGTTCGTCGGGCTGATGCTCGCCTCGACCGCGATCGACTACCTGTGCGGTCTCGCGACCGTGGGCCGCCTGGGCGGCCCGCGCGGCGCGCCGATCCTGCGGCTTGACCCCGGCGGACCGCGCTCGCGCGGACAACGCATCGCGGTCGCGGTATCGGTGGTCTCCAACCTGTCGCTGCTGGGCTTCTTCAAGTACTTCCAGTTTGGGGTCGACAGCTACAACGGGCTGGTCACCGCACTCGGCTTCCCGGACGGTGCGCTCGACTCGACCCTGCGAGTGGTGCTGCCGCTCGGCATCAGCTTCTACACCTTCCAGTCGATGAGCTATTCGATCGATGTCTACCGCGGCCACGCCCGGGCGCTCTCCAGCTTCGTCGACTTCGCGTGCTACGTCTCGATGTTCCCGCAGCTGGTCGCCGGTCCGATCCTGCGCTTCTCCGAGGTGGACGACCAGCTGCGGCACCGGGTCCACAGCGTCGAGAAGTTCGCGCGCGGCGCTGCCTTCCTGAGCCTGGGCATGGCAAAGAAGGTGCTGCTCGCGAACCCTTGCGGCAAGGTCGCCGACACCGTGTTCGACGCTGGCGCGGCGGTCGCGGCCGACGCCTGGCTCGGAGTGGTCGCCTACGCCTTCCAGATCTACTTCGACTTCAGCGGCTACTCCGACATCGCGATCGGGCTCGGGTTGATGCTCGGTTTCGTGTTTCCGAAGAACTTCGACTCGCCCTACCGCGCCGATTCGATCACCGACTTCTGGCGGCGCTGGCACCAGTCGCTATCGACCTGGCTACGCGACTACCTCTACATCCCGCTCGGCGGCAACCGCCGCGGCGAGGTGAGGACCTTCGTCAACCTGATGCTGGTGATGCTCCTCGGCGGCCTGTGGCATGGCGCGGCGTGGAACTTCGTGGTCTGGGGCGGACTCCACGGCGCGCTGCTCGCGCTCGAGCGCGCGCTAGGAAAACGCCCATTGTGGTGGCGACTGCCGCGACCGGCGCGGGTCGGCGCCACGTTCTTCGTGGTGCTGCTGTCGTGGACGTTCTTTCGTGCCGCCGATCTGCCCGCAGCGCTGCGCTTTCTGGCCTCGCTCGGCGGCTTCGGGGTCGGCGGCGCCGGGGGCGCCAGCGGCACCGGGGGCGCCGACGACAACGCCCTGTTGATCGGCGGCTTGATCCACCAGCCCTACTACCTGATGGTGATCGCGGCTGCGGCGCTCGTGGTGTGGGCCGCTCCCCAGACCTGGGACTGGACCCGCGAGCTGCCGGCCTGGAAGGCCGCGGTATCGCTCGGTGTCTTGTGGCTGGCGCTCTCAGCGCTTTCGAGCCAGGCGTTCAACCCGTTCATCTATTTCATCTTCTGACTCATCGTCCGGGTCATCTTCTAGGCTCAACCATGGACCGCGTCGAACAGGCGAAAGCAGAGGTCGGACACACCCGGGTGTCGGCTCGGGTGGCGTGGACGATGGCCGCGGCTTTTCTCGCCACAACTCTCGCGCTCGGAGTTGCCGAGCCGCTGGCACGATGGGGTGCCGCTGGCGAAGCGTTGGCGCCGCCGTGGAGGCGCGCCGTCAACGAGCTGTCATCGCGTTCTCGCGAGGCACGTTCCGCGATCGGAGAAGGCGCGTTCTTGGCCGCCAACCGCAATCTGCGCGCCGGTCTCGACGGTTTCGAGCGCGCCCTCGAAGAAGACTCGTTGCTGCAGGAGCGATTGCTGCCGGTCGCCCAAGCGGCGCTGCTTCGCCTCGGGCTTGGCAACGAGAGCGCCTACCTCGGCCGAGAGGGCTCGCTGTTCTACCGTCCGGATGTCGACTACGTGACCGGACCCGGATTCCTCGAGCCCCGGATCCTCGCTCGCCGCGCTCTCGACCACCAGGCGTGGGAACCCGAGCCGCATCCCGACCCGCGGCCGGCACTCATCGAGCTCGATGCCGATCTCCGAAGGCTGGGCATCGCCCTGCTGCTGGTGCCGACTCCGGTCAAACCGGTGCTCGAGCCTGGACGTTTCGCATCGCGAGCTCTTCGCGCGAGACCGCCGGTCCACAACCCGTCGTACCCGCCGCTGCTCGCCGAGCTCCGCGCCGCCGGCCTTGGCATCGTCGACCTCGACGCGGCGCTGCTGCTCTTGCTCGACCGCCAACCGACGCTGTTTCTCGACACCGACACCCACTGGCTGCCGGCGGCGGTCGAGGAAGCCGCGCGGATGATCGCCGACGCGATCGAGAGACTCGGTGTCTTAGGTGTCCTTGATGACGGCGGCGGTGGCGCCTCCGGCACGTATCAACGACGCGACGCCATGATCAGCGGACGGGGCGACATCGCGGCGATGCTCCACCTGCCATCGGACAACCAGCGCTTCGGGGAACAGAGGGTCGCGGTCTCGATCGTCACCGAAGCGACCGGCAGGCCGTGGCGTGCCGACCCGCGCGCCGAGGTCCTGATCCTCGGCGACAGCTTCACCAACGTCTATTCCGATCCGGGTCTCGGCTGGGGCACCGGCGCTGGCCTCGCCGAGCAGCTGGCCTTCGCGCTCCAACGTCCGGTGGATCGCATCGCGCTCAACGCCGGTGGCGCCCACGCCGCGCGCGAGGCGCTCGCCCGCGAGCCCGGCCGTCTCCAAGGGAAACGCGTGGTCATCTATCAGTTCGCGGTGCGCGAGTTGGCTTCGGGCGACTGGCGCCGGGTGCCGTTGGTGTCGCCGGATCCGAAGAGCCAACAGGGCGCCGAACCGTGATGGAATGCCAGTCACGGCATCGCAGTTCTCGAACCGAGTGCAACCCGTCTCGCGCCCGATGAACGGAGCCCCCTCATCGGAGCCAAACTGAACCGATCCCGACCAGCCCCCCGCCCGATCGCCGTTGCTGCGCTCGCGCTCGCCGCACTGTCGACCGCAGTCACGTTGGCCGCCCTCGCTAGCGGGGTCGCTCCCGCGCGCGCCCAGCCACCGACCGCTCCCATCGCGGCGCTCGAGGCGCGTTATCAACAGTGGCTGCGCAGCGTCTTGGGGTTGATCACCAAGGCCGAGCTCGACTATTTCTTGGCGCTCAGCGACGACTACCGGCGTGACGCTTTCATGGAGGCGTTCTGGAAGCCCCGCGACCCCGATCCGCGGACCCCGACCAACGAGCTCCAGCGCCGCTGGCAGGAGACGGTGGCATCGAACCCCGGCGGTCCGACGCCAACCGATGCCCGGGTCCGCCTCTACCTGTTCAACGGCCCGCCGGGTCGTTGGGGGCTGCCCGACGGCCGCGAGGTGTCCCTGTGCTTCTCGAGATCGCGCGAGCTCGAGATCTGGTTCTACAACGGCAGTGAGCGGACCGAGCGCCGATTCCCGGTGATTCTGGTCCAACCGACGGCGAGCTCGAGCTACGAGGTGTGGCAGCCAGGGATGAACCTGCGCGCCAACCAGCGCTCGGGCCTGCCGACCAAGGACGTGAGCCTGCTGTGCGCTGACGAGCTGCTCGGCTACGCGGCCAACGAGATCACCAAGGTCGCCTCCTACGAGCGCCTGATGGAGGAGCTGCTCACTCCGCCCCAACCGTCTCCCGAATGGCTCTTGAGCCTCGGCGCCGCCAGCGCCGATCCTCCGCCGGGCGCCCAGACCTTCGAGATCACCGACTCGATCGACTTCCCCGCCCGCAACCAGAGTCGCACCGGGCTTCGAGTGTTGCTGCGAGTCGCGCGCGAGCAAGCGCCGGGACGCGAGCTCGACGGCGTGGTCTTCCATCACTTCGTTCTCAGCGGCGAAGTGATCCGGGAGGGTCGCCTGTTCGAGAGCTTCCGTTACTTGTTCGAGGGACCGACCCCCGACGACGCCGACGAGATCCCGATCGGCTTCACTCGCTACTTGCGCTCCGGACCCGCCACCCTGCGACTGCTGGTCGAGGATCGATTCGCGGGCCGCTACGCGCAGGTGGTGCGCGACATCGAGATCCCGAGTCCCGAGGGCCGACCGACGATCCCGCCGCCAGCGGCAACGATCGCTGCCGCCGGCAGCGGACCCTCGCTGCGCCTACTCGAGCCCCCGGCCGCTGTCCTCGCCGGACGGGTGCGATTCGAAGCGATCGTCCAAGGCGAGGTCGACCGGGTGACGTTCTTTCTCGACGGAAAGCCGCTGCTCAGCAAGCGCCGGCCGCCGTACAGCGCAGAGCTCGACCTCGGCTCGGCACCGGCGCCCCATCGGGTGCGCGCGGTCGGCCTCGCCGGCGACCTCGAAGTCGCCACCGACCAGCTATGGCTGAACCAGGGTGCCCAGCGCTTTCGAGTGCGCATGATCGAGCCGCGAGAAGGCGGCATCTACCCCGGCGGGCTCACCGTGCGCGTCGAGGTCGATACCCCGGACGGCGAGCAGCCCGAGCGCGTCGAGATCTACGTCGGCGACCAGCGGGTGACCACGATCACCGAGCCGCCGTACGCTCGCGGTCTCCGCCTCCCCAGCTCGCGAGCCGAGGTGGTGCGGGCGCTCGCCACCCTCGCCGACGGCTCTTCGGCCGAGGACGCGGTGGTGGTCAACACGTCCGACTTCGGCGAGCGGATCGCGGTCCAGCTGATCGAGCTGCCGGTGCTGGTGCTCGGCCGCGACGGCCGGCCGGTTGCAGGTCTCGAGCGCGATCGTTTCCGGATCTTCGAGGACGGTGCGCCACGATCGTTCGATCGCTTCGAGTGGACCGACGATCTGCCGGTCACCGCGGCTTTGCTCATCGACCGCTCGGTGTCGATGAAACCCGAGCTCGAGAGGGTGAGCGGCGCTGCCCTCGGCTTCGCGCGCGCCGCGCTGCGTTCTCCTCGTGACCGGATCGCGGTGTTGTCTTTCGCGGATGCGCCCGCGGTCGACGCCGAGCTGACCGCCGATGCCGGTGCGGTCGAGCGCGCTCTCGCCGGACTTTCGGCCTTCGGCCGCACCGCGCTCTACGACGCCGTGGCGCGCGGCGTCAATTACCTCGAAGCCGAGAGCGGGGTGAAGGCGCTCGTGCTGTTCACC